>JAQWTH010000030.1 GCA_029242795.1 Candidatus Pelagibacterales bacterium
GTATTTTTAGTAGATAGATATACTGGCCATTTTCTCATTAATGCGTAATTCATACATGCACGAGCAAAGTCTCTTATTGACTCATCTGTATTGTACATAGCCATTGCAATTCCAGGTGAATCAAAATCAAATACTTCATGTTCTATTGTGTCTTGACCCGGGTCTGCTGGTGTCCATTTAATTGATAATTTTCCTTTTCCTGGCACTAAAAAATCTGTAGCACGATATTGGTCTCCAAATGCATGTCTCCCAATAACAATTGGATCTGTCCATCCTGGCACCAGCTTAGGAACATTATTACACACTATGGGCTCTCTAAATACAGTTCCACCTAATATATTTCTAATAGTTCCATTTGGTGATCTCCACATTTTTTTAAGGTTAAATTCTTTTACTCTATCTTCATCAGGTGTTATCGTTGCGCACTTAACACCTACTCCATATTTTTTAATTGCTTCAGCTGAGTCGACTGTTACTTGATCGTCCGTTTTATCCCTATTTTTAATGCCCAAATCATAGTAATGAAGATCAATATCTAAATATGGTAAGATTAACTTATCTTTGATGAACTGCCATATAATGCGAGTCATTTCATCACCATCAATTTCAACTAGTGGAGTATTTACTTTAATCTTTGTCATCTAATTTATGTAATTCGTTAAATCACTTATATTATTAATGATTTTATAATCATCTTTTATATTTGAGTGTGTAAATTTGCAATCAATTGTTTTACTTATAATTGTATTTAGATCATCCCAATAATTATTTACATTATAGATTAATATATCTTTTGAATGAATTTTTAACTGTTTCCAAGATAGTATTTCAAAAAACTCTTCTAGTGTACCTATACCGCCTGGTAGGATAAGAAATGCATCAGACGCATTAAACATTTTATTTTTTCTTTCAGACATTGAGTCTACGATATGTATATCTGTTAGATCTTCATTGATTTTTTCTTTGTTAATTAAATGTGATGTAATAACTCCCATTACTTCTCCACCATTCTTAAGTGCTGCGCCTGAAACAGCGCCCATGAGCCCTAAATTTCCACCACCATAAATTAATTTTATATTATTTTTAGCAAGAAATTTTCCAATATTTTCAGCTGCTTCAAAAAATAAATGATTATTTCCCACAGATGAGCCACAGTAAACTGCCATGGAAGAAATTTTTTTCATAATAAAGCACCATACTTTAATTAGATAGAATAAGGGACTTCTTTCTGGAAAAACTTAATTCTTTTAGTCTATCTGGAAGTGCTAATAAAGCAGGGGTAACAAAAAGCGTAGCTATTGCAGCAAAGCTCAATCCCCAAACAAGGGCCCATGCCAAAGGTTCCGTGAAATAAGTTTCAGCACTTTTGTAATTAACCGATCTATCAAATATATTTACACTTAACTGTAAAGCTGAGGGTAAGATACCTACTACAGTAGTAATTGTCGTTAGCAAGATTGGCCTTACTCTACTTTTTGTTGATAGTAGAATAGCTTTCTTTTTATTTTTTTCATCTTTTCTAATTTTACGGTAACTATCAATCAGTATTATATTGTTATTAACCACTATGCCAGCACAAGCTACAATACCAAGTCCTGTCATGACGATACTAAAATTCATTTGAAGAACTATTAATCCAATGAAGATACCAGTAGTTGAAAGGACTAATGAAAAAAGAATTATAAAAGTATGATAAAAGTTATTAAAGAGGCAAATAAGAATTATAAACATTGATAGTATTGAAAAGATGAATGCTCCAATAACAAAGTTAAGTGAACTTTCTGAATCCTCTGCTTCACCAATTAATCGAACTTCTACTCCAAGAGGTAAACTAGTAGAGTTTTTCCAATTTTTAAGTTGTGAAATCTTTTCAGCAACATTCAAAGAAGGATCAACATCAGCACTAATTATCAAATTTCTCTTACTATTTTTTCTACTTATTGAGTAAATCTTATTTGTAGGTCTTTTATTAACAAACTCTTTAATTGGTAGAGAACCCTGAGGTGTATTAATTGTAATATTTTCAACCTGATCGAGAGTTCTTTGCTCATCAGGAAGATATACTTTTATATCAATTTCTTCAGATGAATTTATTGGTCTTAATGATCCGATTTTTAATCCATCAGTTGCCAAGCTTATAACTGATCCGATTAGTCTAACAGGAACGTTATGCTTGCTAGTCATTTTTCGATCAATATCATACTTCCATTCAACACCAGATAATGGATATTGAATTTCTATATTATTAAGTCCATCTACTTCATTTAATTTATTTCTTATAATTTCTGCAGTTTGATTAAGTGCTAATTTATTTGAGGATGAAACTTCAATTTCAATAGGTTTTCCAGCATTCAAGCTTGAGCTATAAGTATTACCTTTTACAGTTGCATCAAATCCAACTATTTGAGAAAGCTCATCTTGCATTTCGTTTATTATTAAGTCGGGGTCTGCAATATCTTCAGGACTTTTAAATTCAAGCCAAATTTTTCCAATTACGTCACTTGGATCTGCATCGAAAAACCATATTCTCTTCCTTTGGATAGTATTAGAAACATATTGATCTATATAAGGTTTGTTGCTAATTACTTCTAAAGCCTCGTTTATATATTTACTTTTTTCATCAACAGATAAGTTTCCTCTAGCAGTTATATTTATTCTTGCACTATCAGCTTTATCATCCGGAAAGAATTGAACACCAGTATTAAAATTTTTGTACAAAAGAATGATTAAAATAAAAGATAAAGTGGTAAGAAGAATAATTTTTATAGGGTTTTCTATTGCATTAGAAAGAATTGATTCATATTTGAGATATAAAAAGTTACTCTGATTTACATTTGGCTGCATATCAGCAGTCTTTTTTTCAATCATTGCACCAAGCGATGGTACAAAAATTAGTGTTACTATTAAGGAAGTAGTTAATACTACTATCACTGTGACAGGAATTACTTTCAACCATTGTCCAATTGTGTCTGGCCAAAATATTAATGGAATAAATGCGACTATTGTAGTTAAGGCTGAAGCAATAATTGGCCAGAACATATTGTAGGAAGCATTAACGTAAGACTCTCTTCTCCTTACCCCTTTTTCTTGTTCAGACCTTGCATATTCAGAGATAACAATTGGTCCGTCAACAAGCAGTCCCACAGCCAATATTAAACCAAATATTGTCATTAAATTATATGTCATGCCCAGAAAATCTAATATTAGAATAGAGAAAAGATAGGTTAGGGGTATGGAAAGCCCTATAAGAACACCACTTCTTAATCCAAGAACACCAACAATAATGATCATGACTAACATTACAGCGGTTATGACAGTGTTTTCTGAAGCACTTATTCTCTGACGGACACCAATAGAGTCATCGTCAACGAGAACCGCTTTAATTAGAGGGTGAAAGCTATTTTCATTTTCCACTAGAACTCTTTTTACAGCATCATATGTATCCAAGACATTTGTTCCAGATTTTCTTGAAATATTGATATTTAGTGCAGACTTACCATTTACTGTTACATACTCTTCAGTTTTATTGAATGAACGTTTAACTAAAGCAATATCTCCTAGTGTTAGAATGAAGTTGTTTATAGATCTTATTGGAAGTTCCTCTAAATCATTATAATTTTCATAAAGTGAGGGTACTTTTACAGAAAATTCAGCATTAGAGTCTGAAAGTGTTCCAGCGGGTATAAGGTTGTTATAAGACTTAAGGGCATTAATAATCTCATCTAAGTTGATGTTGTATTTTTTGAGCAACTCAGGGACAACCGTAATTTTGATTTGGTCCTCTCTACCTCCTCGAATTTCAACCTCGGTTACATTATTAATAAGTTCAAATTTTTCTTTATAAGCTTCGGCAGTAGAATTAAGAACTTTATATGGAACATCTCCATAAATACCAATTCTTATCTGAGAGAACATCTCTGACGAATATTCTTTTACCTCTACAATTTCTATATCTTCTGGAAGCTTTCCTTTCGAGTCTTCAACTTTGTTTCGAACTAATTTTGATATATTTTCAATTTTAGTATTCAAATTAAATGACACACGAAGTGTTGCTACACCGTCTTTTGAAACAGAAATAATTTCATTTATATCATCTAGTGACATTATTTCTCTCTCTAATGGCTCTGTGATCAGTCGCTCGATTTCATTTGAAGATAATCCCTGATAAGCAATAATTACTGCAACAGTTTTTAGGTCAACTGCTGGACGTTCTTCTTTAGGAAAAGTTACGTATGATATTGATCCCAAAAGGACAATCATTACCAAAAAAGTAAGAATAGTTCTTCTTTGAAGTAAGATTGCTGTAAGAATAGATTTAAGCATTTAATACTTTTGAGTCAGGCCTTAAGTATTTATTTATGATTTTTCTTAAATGTGAAGGGAGCACGATCAAGCATGGAGTTACGATTAGAGTAAGTATTGCAGAGAAAGACAGCCCATAAACAATACATTGCGCCAGAGGCCCCCAAAAAGATGTAACGTTTGAATCATATGCAATTTCACGACTTATCGGGTCTATACTGTAGTTCAAAGCAAGAGGGATTAAGCCTAACATAGTGGTAATAGTTGTAAGGAATATCGGCCTCAATCTTTGCGCACTTGCTTTTAATATAGATGTAGCAACATCCAAATCTTTATTCTTCTTTTGAATGAAATTAAATGCATCAATTAAAATAATATTGTTATTAACAACTATTCCAGCAAGAGAAATTATTCCAATGCCATGCATGATCGCACTAAATTGTTGATCAAAAATCAATAACCCAAAAAATACGCCAGCAGTACTCATTAAAACCGCAGAAAGAATGATAAAGCTCTGATAAAAGCTATTAAATTGAGTTACAAGTAGTGCAGCCATAATTAATATAGAGATTATAAATGCCTGAATCACAAATTTCATTGAGTTATTTTGTTCTTCATTTTCTCCTCCAAAAACAATATCTATATTTCCAGGAAAATCTTGTTTTTCGACCCATGTAGCTAACTCGGAAGATTTTTCCCCAACTGTAGTTGTTTCATCCACATTTGCTTTAATATACATTGCATTTCTTGCGTCATACCTTCTTATAAAACTCACATTTCGCTTTGCTTTTTTTTCAACAAAATTACTTATTGGCACAGAACCAAAATTTGTTTCAATCATTATATTATCCAGTTGATCAATTGACCTTTGATCCTCCGGGTATCTTACAAAGATCTCTAACTCATCATCAACATCGTTGGGTCTATATTTTCCAATCATAACACCATTTGTAACTAGATTTACTGCAGATCCAATTGTGAAAACATCTGCACCAAATTGAGATGCTTTAGGCTTATCAATAATTAGTTCCCATTCAACTAATGGTATTGGTAATGTATCTTCTACGCTTATTAATCCATCAACGTTATTATCAATATGAGATCTCATTTTTTCTACTATTGGAATAAGATCATTTGTAGATGGGCCCATTATTCTAATTTCTAAATCTTTTCCTACTGGAGGACCATTTTGAAGCTCTGCAACTTCAACTTTTATTCCACTAATCTTGTCTACTTTATCTCTTATTTGACTTATAATGACATGTCCGTTTTCTCGAGATGATCGTTCTGTGAATTCAAAGAATAAGTTTGCAATTGTATCCTCTGATCTACCTCCTCCAGACCCAATTCCTCCAAATGCACCTGTTTGAAGAAATACACTTCTAATTCCATTAGTTTCAGTAATTATTTTTTCAACATCTGCACTTAATTTTTCAATTTCATCAATTGATAAGTTGCCTCTAGCAGCCACCTTAGCTTGTCCAAAAAAGGGATCAGATGTAGTAAAGAAAACCATGCCAGGTCCATATGTAAGGTATGAGCTTATTACAATGTATAAAGCAGATATTATAATTACTAATGTCAATATTGGTCTCTTAATTAACATGTTAAGAGTATTTACATATTTCCCTAAAGCACCACTGAGTGAGTCTAAATTAAAATCAGAGTCAGATCCTAATGTTTTAAAATTACTAGATGAAGAATTTGACGCTTTTCCAAAAACACTTCCAATAACTGGAACAAACAACAAGCTATAAAAGAGAGCGACAAATAATACTATAAAAATAGTTAATGGTAGCACTTTCATAAACTGGCCAGATACTCCAGGCCAAAAGAATAGAGGAATAAAGACAGCTAAAGTAGTAGCTGCAGAAGCCACAATTGGCCAAAACATTCTTTTTGCAGCATAAATATAAGCTTCAGTTCGATTTAGTCCTTCAACCATTTTTCTGTCAGCAAATTCAACTACTACTAAAGACCCATCTATCAGCATTCCAAGAGCTACGAGTATTCCAAAGATAACCATAAAGTTATAATCATAGCCGGCTATATACAGGATAAATAGTGACACTAAGATTGAAATTGGAATACCAGAGCCAACTATAAATGAAGATCTTATTCCTAATGCAAGCATTGTGATCAAGAGAACAAACAGAGTTGCTAAGAGAATATTGCCCTGAAGAGAATTGACTTGATCAGTTATCATTTCTCTTGAATCCAAAATATATGAAATATTTACTTCACTAGGAACTTTATCAATATAGCCATTAACAATATTTTCAACTTCATTGATGGTTTCAATTAAATTTGTACCTCTACCTTTTTTTACCATTAAAGAAATGGACTTTGCTCCATTTACTTTTGTATAACCTTTTCTTTCCTTAAAATTTCTTTTTATTTCAGCTATATCCGCAAGAAATATAGAACTGTTATCTGTTGATCTAATCGGCAGTTCATAAACATCTTTTGCAGACTCAAAGAGGCCAGGGACACTCACTGAAAATTGACCATTACCAGTACTTATTTCACCAGTGGTAACTACTTGATTGTTGTTGGAAACAGCTCTTATAATTTCTGGAAATGTTATGTTGTAGTTTTCAAGCTGATCTCTGTTGATTACAGCTTCTAGTTGTTCATCTCTTGCACCTTCAATTTCAACTTCAAATATTGATGGAATAAGTTCTAAATCTTTTTTTATTTGACGCGCCAAATTTAATACGTAGCGCTCTGATGCAAATTCAGAGTCTATTGATATTATTATATTTGGTTCATCTGTTACAGAAACCTCTGCGACGGTTGGGTCCTTTGCATCTTCTGGAAAGTTAACCTTTGCATCATTTACAGCATCTCTAACTTTATCTATTGATAATTTCATAGAGTCTGCAGCATCAAATTGCACAATAACTGCAGCATAATTTTCATATGCGAAACCCTGAAGCTTGTCTACACCTTCAATTCCCCTAACTTCATCTTCAAGAGGCTTAAGAAGCAATCTTTCAGCATCTTGAGGAGAAATTCCCGTTAGTCCAACTCCAATATAGATTACTGGTACAACAATTTCAGGCTCAGACTCAATAGGTATATTTGCTCTACCAAATATACCAGCAAATATTAGAACTACTAGTATAGCTAATGCAGTCCTTTTTCTATCGACAAGAAATTCAATCATTATGATTAATTATTCACCATTTCAACTTTAACATGTTGACCATCAATTACGTATTCTTGGCCAACAGTTATAATTCTAGTATTCAATGGAAGACCTGTTACCCATAGACCTTCAGTTGTATCCTCTATAATTTTAATTAGAACAAATTTTACAGTCCCATCATCTATTATTTTTAAACCAAGATTTCCATCATCATCTAGCGACAGCAAATACGATGGAACTAAATGTGCTTTTAAGTTTCGAAGTGGTATCTTGATATTTGCAGTTAGTCCTTCCCTTATATTTGCAGACACATTTTCAAAAGAAGCTTCAATTTTATATGTTCTCGTACTTGATGAAGAACTTTTTGAGACATAGCTGAGCTTGCCTTCAATCTCATCGCCGTTTAAAAAATTAATATAAACATCTTCGCCTATTGTTACTTGTGATACGTTCTTTTCAGTTACTTCACCGGCAACAATCATTGGGTTAAGTTGTAATATAACAGCACATGTGGAAGCAGGAGTCATCAGATCACCAATTTCAACCATGACATCTTCAATAAACCCATCAAATGGAGCATTTATTGCAATATTACTTAATTCGTTTCTAGCAATTTCTTCTCTAGCTATTGCACCTTTAAGAACAGCTTCAGCAGTTGCAAGAGCATTTTCTGATCGATAACCTTCATTAAAAAGTTCTTTAACTGCATCATATTGAAGTTGGGCTTGGTTTTTTCCAGCTTCAGCTTCAATGAGTCTTGCGGACCTATTTTCGGGATCTAATGAACATATTATATCTCCCTTTTTCACAAACGAGCCTTTATCTATAGTTTTAATAACTGTGGATGAGGTTTTAGGTCTTAATAAAACTCTTTTTTCAGCTTCTGTTCTTCCTCTAACAGTTAGAAAATAAGTCTTGTCTTCTCCATAAATATCTTTTGCTCTTACTGCTATTTTTTCTTCAACTATTTCTGGATTAATTTCTAGTGAATTATCCATAGTTTCAGATTTAAAAAAGCCTGAGGCTATCCATGTAAGGACTCCAATAAAAATAATTAGTGCAAGAAGGTAATTTTTTGGTAATGATTTCATGATTTATTTTCCCAATTTATTTCTATTTTTTTCTATGTAGTCGATTCCAGAGGAAATAATATTTGTCATTAATCCTCTTAAAAAAGAGCCTTGTGGAGTATTTCTCATCTGAGCCCCTGTTTGTGTAACGGGACCATCATATTGAAGTAATGCAAGTATTTGCTTTGCAAATAATAATCTTTCATTAATGACTAAATTTGTAGTTTCTTTTGGCAGATATTCAGAAAACAATATTAGCATTAAAAATTCAGATTTGACTTGATCGCCATAATTGCCAGATCTTAACCATTCACTGCTACTTTCTAGCAGGTTTTGCTCAAACCATTTCTGTCCCTTTTTAGTAATAGAATATATTTTCTTGTCAGGCTTCTTATCCTGCGCTTTCTGTTTGCAAGATACTAATTCATCTGTAAGCATTTTATTAAGAGTTGGGTATATTGTTCCAAAGCTTAGACTCATTATTTGATTTAAAGGCCCACTTAAGAATTGCTTGATTTCATATCCAGATTTTGGCCCAGTTGTTAGAAGACCAAGGCAAATACACTCTGTTTGCATATCCTATAAACTCCTCATATTTTCAATAGTTAGGTCGCCCATTAGATAAAAAACCTGGGATTTAATTATTTCCTTATTTTTTCTTTGATTAATTAACTCTATTTCAGAATTTAATAGTGTTTGTTGTGCATTAAGAACATCTAATACAGTTCTTTCGCCAACTTTTTGCTCTATTACCGTTCCTTCATAGGCCGTACTACTTGCCTTATAGGATGATTCAGCAGCAATAATTTGGTCTTTAGAAATTTCCGCCTGCTCCCATATTTTTTTTGCAAGAGTAAGCGTATCAATTTGAGTTTTTTGAAGAATTATTAAGTAACTATTTTGAGCTTCCTTTGCTTTTCTGACATTTGATATTGATTTTCCAGAATTAAAAATTGGCCATGTTAAAGTCGCTGAAACTTCTTCGTTAGTACCAGAATCAACTGTTGAACTGCTCTCATCAAATTCCGTTTTAGTAGCTGTAAGGTCGACTTTAGGATAATAAGCTGAGCGAGCGTATCCCACTTGAGCCTTTTTAATATCAACATTTAACTTGGCCATTTGTATTGCCAAGTTATTTATAATTACTCTCTCTTTAAATTCAGAAAAATTAAGTGGTAAATTAACAGGTATGTTTGAGAACGATAGTTCACCAGAGTCAGCGCCAATAAGATCATTAAATAAGTTAACAGCATTATCATAATTCACTTTTGAATTAAGCATATTAATTTTTGCCAAATTCATAAATGACTCAGCTTGCGCAACATCCGTTTTAGACACTAATCCAACTTCGAATTCTTTTTTTGTTGCTTTAAATCTCTGGCCCACGTTTGTGAAATTTTCAGCATACGCCTCGTATGTTTTTTTTAGAAATAAAAGATTATAATAAGCTTCAATAGTTTGAAGTGTAATATCTTGTTTATTTTTCTCTAAGTTAAGTTTTTGTAGATCATAATTTGATTTTGAAGCTACTAAATCGTAAGTTCTAGCAAAACCGCTAAAGATAGATTGAGACAAAATAATTGATTTGCTTGAACCGTTAAGACTGCTGTCTGAAGTTTTCACTCCTGACTGTAATTTTATATCTGTTGTGTCTGTTTCAGATATAGTTCCTGTAAGTGCAATGGAGGGTAAAAAATTTGCTTTTGATTGAAACAAATCTTCTTTAGCAATATCTAAATTATTATTTTCTATTAGTAATGTTAGGTTATTATTGAGTGCCTCAGATACAGCTTCTTGTAAAGACATAGAATATCCATTTGAAATCGCTGCAACGAAAGCCGTGAATGTGATTATAAAAATTTTCATTAAAATACTTAAATAATTAAATAAACAGATATATATATATCTTATTGATATATATATTCAATACCTCTATCAATATGATATATAATAATTATTTATATAATTAAATTATTGAAATTATTTAATAAATTAGATTTTCCAGTGGTTTCTGTAGGCTTTGCTGCCTTTGGCATCATCAATAAAATGATTTATTGTTGCCTTTAGTAGGCTCATTTTAGGATCTACGTCCTTTCCATCTGCCATTTTAAGTATCTGTCTATAACACCAGAAAACTTGTGTAGCTTTGTTATTAGCTTTTATATATTTGATTGGACTATTAAGTCCAAAAATTCCTGGTCCAAAACTTACTTTATTCTCATAGAGTGTGGCAGTTTCTTTTTCTCCAGATAGGAGCTCATTGACAATATTAGGTTCTGGACACAAAGGTCTTCCAAGTCCAATGATATCACATGCATTACTTTCTAGTGCCTCGTTCATTCCCTTAGTGCTTCTAAAACCTCCAGTAACTGCGAGAGGAATTTGTACATGTTTCTTCATTTCTTCAGCATATTTTAAAAAATAAGCTTCTCTTGCAATAGTGCTTCGAGCTGGCTTGATTATTCGTGATTGGTTTGGACTCGCAAGCTGTAAATCCAATGCAGCGAAGCCTTCATAAGTACCCCCAGAGATTTCTAGTAAGTCTAAAGATGTTTCATTTAAAATTTTTGAGACTTCAATTGACTCTTCATGAGAAAAGCCTCCTTTTTGAAAATCAGATGAATTTAGTTTTACAGAAATAGGAAAGTCATTTCCGACTTTTTCTCTTATGCCCTCAATTATTGAAATTAATAATCGCGATCTATTTTGTATACTGCCACCCCATTCATCGGTCCTTTGATTTATGTCTGGTGATAAAAATTCTGATAATAAGTATCCATGAGCAGAGTGTAATTGAACTCCTGTAAATCCTGTTTGTTTTGCTATTTCTGCTGTGTGCACAAATCGATCAATAATATCTAAGATCTCAGAATGCTTTAATTCGTTTGGTTCGCTAAATTTAAGTATTCCTAATAGTTTATTTAATCTTTTTGGTGATGGAGCGACTGATGATTTATTTATTGTATAAGGTGTTTGTCGACCTGCATGACTAATTTGCATCCAAAGATGCGTATTTTGTTGAGTGCCTGCTTTTGCCCAATTTGCTAATGATGAAATCTGTTCATTTGTTTGTTCGCCTTCAATAACAACATTACCTGGGCGCTCAATGTACCTATGGTCAACTTGAACATTTCCTGTAACTAAAATTCCTGAACCTCCCTGAGCCCACTTATCATATAAATTAACATGACCTTGATTAGCACAAGCATTTTCTGATGCTAAACCTTCAGTCATTGCAGACTTTAAAAATCTATTTTTAACTACTGCACCACAAGGCAGTTCAAGTTTTTCAGATATTTTCATTTATTCATTTATAATATGATTTTTAATATATTATTAATTTATGAAGATTAAAAATAAAAATTTATCTGATAAAAGTAAAAAATGGTTAAAAAGGCACTTGAGCGACAAGTATGTTAAATTATCAAAAGATAATTCTTATAGATCAAGAGCTGCATTTAAATTAATTGAAATAATTGATAAATATAAAGTTTTAAAATCTGTTCAGTCTGTCATTGATTTGGGCGCAGCACCTGGAAGCTGGTCCGAAGTACTCATTGAGAGAATAAAGTCACCAAAAAAAATTATTGCAATTGATCTTCTTCATATAGATCCCTTACCTGGAGTCGAAATTATCCAAGGTGATTTTACATCAACTAAGTTCGAAAAATACATTGAAACGTTTTCTCCATTTGACCTTGTTATTTCAGATATATCGCCAAACTTAAGTGGCAATAAAACTGCAGATTTCCTCAGAATGCAGGAGTCTATAGAAATAGCTATGGATATATCTCTAAAATCGCTTTCAAAAGGGGGCCATTTTGTCGCAAAATACTTCCGAACAGGGGATATGAGTCATTTAATAGCTCTAGCAAAAAGAAATTTTTTTAAAGTATCTTCTTTTAAGCCAGATTCTAGTCGTAAAGAATCAAGTGAAATATATCTTATTTGTATTAACAAAAATAATTAGGATAATTGACATCTGCGGTTAAATAATTTATTTCTCTGAGATGGAACCCTCTAGTATCAAAAAATCTCTCGCATTCGATGATGTTTTAATTAGGCCAGCTAAGTCAGAAGTTCTGCCTAATGAAGTAAAAACCAGTATACAATTAACTAAAAACATAAGACTTGAAATACCTTTTCTGTCTTCTGCAATGGATACTGTGACTGAGCATAGATTGGCAATAGCATTAGCTCAATCTGGTGGAATGGGAATAATTCATAAAAATATGTCGATAGAGCATCATGCTCATGAGGTTAAGAAAGTTAAAAAATTTGAAACGGGTATGGTAATCGATCCGGTTACGATTTCATCAGGTAAGACTCTAGAAGATGCCCTAAATTTAATGGCAAACAATAAAATTTCTGGGATACCTGTAGTTGATAACCAAAATAAATTAGAAGGCATACTTACAAATAGAGACGTAAGATTTGCAACTAATATGAGTCAACCGATTAGCGAGCTAATGACAAGCAATAATTTGGTTACAGTTAAGGAGGGAATTAGTAGTGAGGAAGCTCAAAATCTTCTGCACAAACATCGAATTGAGAAATTATTAGTCGTAGATGGTAGCAATAAATGTATAGGTTTAATAACCGTAAAAGACATTGAGAAAAGTCACCTTTATCCTAATTCAACTAAAGATAATAAAGGTCAATTAAGAGTGGGTGCAGCGGTTGGAGTAGGTGAAGAGGCAATTAAAAGATCAGAAGCATTAATTGATGCCGGTGTTGACATGCTTGTAATTGATACAGCCCATGGACATTCGATGAAAGTAATTGAAACTGTTAAAAAGCTAAAAAAAACATCTTCAATAGACATTATTGCTGGAAATGTAGCCACTCTTGAAGCGACAAAAGAATTAATTGATAATGGCGCTGACTGTGTGAAGGTTGGAATAGGCCCAGGTTCGATATGCACCACAAGGGTGGTAGCTGGAGTAGGTGTTCCACAATTTTCTGCAATTATGGAATGTTCAGAAGAAGCTAATAAGTCAGGTATCAATGTTATTGGTGATGGAGGAATAAAATATAGTGGAGATATTGCAAAGGCAATCGGAGCTGGAGCTACATCAGTTATGATTGGATCATTATTTGCAGGTACAGACGAAGCACCTGGTGAAGTTTATTTATTTAAGGGAAGAAGTTATAAGTCATACCGTGGTATGGGTTCATTAGGAGCAATGGCGAGAGGATCAGCAGATCGATATTTTCAAGAAGAAATTACTGAGAATTACAAACTTGTGCCTGAAGGAATTGAAGGGCGGGTTCCTTACAAAGGGCCCATATCTCCTATTATCCACCAATTACTAGGAGGATTAAAAGCTTCGATGGGCTATACAGGATCCAAAGATATTGATTCATTTAAAAAGAACGTAAAATTTGTTCAAATTTCTAGTGCCGGACTTAAAGAAAGTCATGTACATGATGTAGATATAACAAGAGAGTCTCCAAACTATCCTACGAATGTATAGGTATTTATGAGAAAATATTTTTTTATTTTTTTATTTTTTTTAATTTCTAATTTAGCTAATGCGTTAAATTATTATGAAGATGCATTATCAAAGTATGATTTAAAAGACTTTAAATCATCTATTCAACTATTAGAAAAAAGTATTGTGTTTAATCCTAAAGACTCAGAATCGTGGATTTTGCTAGGAAAATCATATGTTTCAATTGAAAATAAAGAGGTGGCATTAAAATATTTAGAAACTGCATTCACGCTAAAACCAGAGAGCCCTGAATTAAATTTATTACTTGGAGAATTATCACATGATCTTAATTTAAATGAAAAATATCAAACTTATCTCGAAAATCTTGAAATAATATGTCCATCAGGCTGTAGTGAACTTAGTCAATTAAAAAAAATTAAGATCGATTAATTTATGATTTATATAGTTGATTTTGGTTCACAAGTAACTCAACTGATTGCAAGGCGTGTTCGAGAAGCTGGCGTATACTGTGAAATCGTTAGCGGTCAAAATCTTCTTCTAAAAATAAAGAAAAATATACCTTCGGGAATAATTTTTTCAGGTGGCCCAGCTAGTGTTCATAAATCTAAAACTCCTAAAATTGATAAAAAGGTGTTTGATCTTGACATTCCTATTCTAGGTATTTGTTACGGCATGCAGTTGATAACTCACCAATTGGGTGGAAAAGTTCAAATGTCTAAACAAAGAGAATTTGGTAAGACAGCGATCAATATTAATTTAAAGAGTGTATTATTTGAGGGATTAAGAAAAAAAAATAAGCAACTCAATGTGTGGATGAGTCATGGAGATAAAGTAATAAAGTTACCAAAAGGCTTTAAGCGATTAGCCTCAAGCGTAAATTCAAAATATGTAGCAATTGAAAACAATAACTTAAATTTCTATGGACTACAGTTTCATCCTGAGGTTGTTCATACTGATCAGGGAGAAAAAATTATAAATAATTTTATTTTTAAAATTTGTAGATCTCGACCAAATTGGAATATGCAAAATTATTTAAAAAATCAATTATCATCTATCAAAGATAAAGTTGGGAAAGATCACGTAATTTGTGGCTTATCAGGTGGAGTTGATAGTATGGTGACGGCTTCCATTATATCTAAGTCAATAAATAAGCAACTCACTTGTATCTATGTTGATACAGGACTGATGCGCTACAATGAAACAAAAGAAGTTGTAAGTCTTTTCAAGAGTCATTTTAAGTCCAAGTTAATTGTTGTAGATGCAAAAAATAAATTTTTTAATGCATTAAGAAATATCTCTGATCCTGAAATGAAAAGAAAAATAATTGGAAATATGTTTATTAAAATCTTCAACCAAGAGGCTAAAAAAATATCTAAAGCAAAATTTTTAGCTCAAGGAACCATTTATCCTGATGTTATAGAAAGTCAGAGTTTTCATGGAGGACCAACATCTGTAATAAAATCTCACCATAATGTTGGAGGATTGCCAAAATCAATGAAATTAAGATTAGTAGAGCCTTTAAGAGAGTTATTTAAAGATGAGGTTCGAAAGTTAGGGGTAAAACTTAAACTTCCTAAAAGCTTTATTCAAAGACATCCATTTCCTGGTCCAGGATTGGGGATTAGAATTTTAAGCGATATTACAAAAGACAAAGTACTAATGCTTCAGAAAGTAGACAAAATATATATTGATGAAATAAAATCTACAGGACTTTATAATGAAATTTGGCAAGCATTTGCTGTGCTCCTACCAGTCAAAACTGTTGGTGTTATGGGAGATCAGAGGTCATATGAGTTTGTATGTGGATTAAGGGCAGTAACGTCTGTTGATGGAATGACGGCTGATTTTTATCCCTTTAGTGGAGAATTTTTAAGTAAAGTATCAACTCGAATAATTAATGAAGTAAAGGGTATTAACAGAGTTGTATACGATACAACATCTAAGCCACCTGGAACTATTGAGTGGGAGTAGAGATCTTTTAAAAAACTCAACAATTTCAACAAAAAAAACATACACATACTGTTACACAAATTTAATTTTTTATTGGTTTTAGGCCAAAAAATATAAAAACTTACACTTAAACTTACACACATTTGGCACTACTCGAAATCATAGAAATACTTATTATTCAAAAAGTAATTGGGTAATTTGTCATAATTTAAAGTGTGTGACATAGTAAAAAAAATTTATAATTTATGTTTGAAACTATCTTTAAAAATATTGATGATGCTCTTAGAGAAGATGCAGGATGCAGCAGTGAGCTTGATTATACAGAACAAACCAGTTGGATTTTATTTCTCAAATATTTAGATGATTTTGAAACAGACAAATAAATCTCAGCTCAGTTAAACAGTAAAAGCTATACACGAATTATTAGTGGTGATTATGCTTGGAACAAATGGGCAGTACCAAAGCTTCCAAATAATGAAATTGATCACAAGA
>JAQWTH010000034.1 GCA_029242795.1 Candidatus Pelagibacterales bacterium
GAATTAAAAATGTTGGCCATGTTAGAACGTTTGCTGCTTTGGCATCTATCGCCTCAATTTCAATATTAATTCACTCTTTACACGTTAGTTTTTTAGGCTGGTTTTTAATGAGATTTATTTCAGGCGTATGTTTTGTCGGCCTTTATACTGTAGCTGAAAGTTGGGTGAATGACTTATCTGATAATGAACATCGTGGTCAAGCTTTGTCTGTTTATATGATCGTTAGTATGGCTGGCAGTGCTTTTGGACAATTGTTCTTAAATATTGCAGACCCTGAAACAGCTACATTATTCATGATTGTATCAATTTTAATTTCTATCTCTTTGGTGCCAATTTTAATAGTTGTCAGTAAACAACCAGATTTTTCTGTTGCGAAATTTTTTACTGTAAAAGAACTTTATAAAGCATCTCCACTTGGTGTGGTAACAGCAATTATGACAGGGTTAGCCCATGGAACGTTATGGGGAATAGGATCAATTTATGGATTAAAAAATGGCTTATCAATCGAGCAAGTTTCGATCTTTATGTTTACATTTGTCATTGGTGGAGCAATAAATCAATATCTTGTAGGCTATCTTTCAGATAAATATGATAGAAGGACAGTTATTGTAATTGTAGCCTTTCTAGCATCAATTTTTGCCGTCTTAGCAGTTTTAATTGGAAGCTCATTTATAGCTCTAATAATTACAACTTTTATTTTTGGAGGGTTAACGGTTCCTCTTTATGCTCTGGCGATAGCTCATACAAATGATTTTCTTGAAAAAGATGAAATGGTAGCTGCAAGCTCAGGTTTACAATTGGCTGGTGGAATAGGACTTACAATAGGTCCAATCGTTGGTGGTTTATCAATTGATTTTATAGGAGCTAGTGGTTTCTGGATATATCTTTTTTTAATTCATGCTTTACTTGGAGTCTTTGGTTTATTTAGAATGCAAGTAAGAGAGGCTGTGCCACTAGAAGAACAAGGAAGTACTGTTTTGGTGAGTAGCCGTGCAACAGCAACTTTGATGGAACTCTATCCTGATGCAGAGGAATCTATTGATCCCGTCGAATAGTATTTTTATTTTTTAATAAAATATGCCCAATCACTTAAAGGTCGTCTCTCTGTCTTAAAATGATTTACTGGATCATCAGGATTCTGATATCCAATTGCCATTCCACAAAATAACATTAAATCTTCGTCAGCCCCTAGATATGTTGAGACCATTTTATGTTTTAATGACCATGACTCTTGTGCGCATGTATCTAGGTCAACTTCTTGAGCTAAAAGCATAAATGTTTGTAAAAACATTCCTAAATCAGACCACTGAGGCTGGTTCATTTGCCTATCGATGAAACAAAATAATCCTGCGGGTGCATTAAAAAAATCAAAATTCTTCATCATTTGATTTGCTCTTGAAGCCTTATCCTCTCTATCTATGCCTAATGATGAATACATAAGCTCTCCCATTTCATACCGAGATGTCCTATATGGCTCTTTGAGTTTTTGAGGATATATTAAATATTCGGGGACTTCTGGTTCGTTCCATGATTTCTGGAATTCGAGAAAAGATCTCATAGACTCATCATTAATTATAAAAATTTTCCAGGGTTGTAAATTTCCTCCTGAAGGAGAAAAAGATGCTTTTTCTAATAGATCACTTATTAAGTCATTGCTTACCGGATTACTTAAAAAAGATCTGATTGATTTTCTAGACTCTATTGCCTCAGTTACAGTTTTCATATTTATATTTTTTATTAATAATTTCTCTTTTCTTATTAGGTATTTTCTTTTGTCGATATTTTGGTGTTCTTAGATCTTTTGCAATAGGATTCTTTTTTGTTTCTTTCTTTTTTTTCATTTAAAGAAGGACACTACCTCCATCGACCATCAATGTCTGACCTGTAACAAATTTACTTTGGTCACTTGCAAGATATAATACAGTTCCATATATATCATCTACTTCCAATGTTTTTTGTAAAATTTGGCTTTTTGAAATAACTTCAAATCCTCTTTCAGCCTTTTCACCTAAAAACTCTTTTGCTGACTCCGTATAAACCATGGAAGGGGCAACTGAATTAACCCTTATATTATCTTTACCTACTTCTCTTGCGACTACCCTGGTTAAGCCTAAAACTGCCGCTTTTGAAGCAGCATAATCAGCTGCATAGGGCATTCCATATAAAGCAGCAAGTGAAGCTATATTTATAATTGATCCACTTTTTTGCTCTCTCATTGAAGGGATAAAAGCTCTAATACAATTCCATACACCTTTAACATTTACATTCATTGCTTTGTCCCATTGATCTTCATCAATATCCTCAAAACGTGAACTCTTAAGTGCTCCATACAAGGCTGCATTATTAATTAAAACATCAATACTTTTAAATTTAGATTTGGCGCTATCAGCTAATTTTAAACAACTATTAAAATTTGTAACATCTAAGTCTAAATTTAAATAGTTTGATGTTATCTTTTTTATTTTATCTTCAGTTTCATCACATGAGCTTATATCTGCGAAAACAACATTAGATCCTAATTTAGCAAATTCAATTGCATACTTTTGTCCCAATCCTCTGGCTGCGCCAGTAATGATAACAGTTTTATCTTTCATAAATATCCTCTATCTCTTCTTTTTTCATATCCACAAGCAATTTCTTACAAAGACCATAAGAAAAACCTGCTCTGGACATAATTCCAAATTCTTTATTTTTTACTTTATCATTAAATTCTACTCGACGAAATGCTCCTAAAGATCTTTTTTTGACAAGTCTTGCAGCGGCATACAAATCTAATTCACTATTTTCTTTTTTCATTTCATCGATACATGTTTCAATATCATGGCTTGATATACCAAGTTGCTTTAATTTATATATTGATTTATTTATTGACCATCCTCGTAAAATTAAATTCCTCAGTTTTCCCTCAGCAAATAGTTTATCATTAATTATTTTTTGGCCTTGAAACTCTCTAATAATTTCATCAATTATTTCAGCAGACCCAATACTTAAGTGACTATCCCTAACTTTTCTTACCAAGTATTTCCTTAGATTTTCACTTGATGTAGCATATCTTTCGACATACCAAATTGCTTTAGCCTGAATATCAAGGTGCTGCTTATCTTTCATTTTTTAATACTTTTAATACAGTTTGGGCAGCAATTTCACTAGATGAATCACTTAGAGATAATTCTTTTAAAGCGCGGCTTACATTATCTTTAATTGAATTTTGATAATCCTTATTGTTTATTATTTTTTCTAACTCTAAATTTATATTTTTAGAATTACAATCACTTTGAATTAGTTCAGGAATTACCATTTTTCCTATTATAATATTTATTAGATTACCAAATTTTGATTTTACCAGTAATTTAAGTAAATTATATGTAATAAAATTAAATTTATAAGCGCTTACATATATAACATTAAAATAAGAAAGTTCTAACCCAACTGTACCTGAAGCTATTAGCGCATATTCAGCTAATGAGAATGATTTAAATTTTTTTTCTTCATCATTAAATATTATCATATTAAAATTTAGAGACTTCGATGAAATTATGCTTTTAACAATTGGTTGCATTGTTTCAGTTGTAGGAAGAATAAAATCAAACTTATCAATAAGAGTTGAGTTATTGATCGTATCAATAAATATAGGCAATAATCTTTTTACCTCCGATGCTCTACTTCCGGGTAAAATTAAAAAAATTGGTTTAGTTATAGATTTATCAACTTCATTTGTTTTGATTCCTTCAAATTTACTTAAATCTAATTGAGTAATTGGGTGGCCAACAAAGGTTGTAGGCACAGACTCTTTATCAAAGATTTTTTTTTCAAACGGTAAAATCGTCAATAAGTGATCAATACTTCGTTTTACTATCTCAATTCTTTTAGGTCTCCAATTCCATACGGAAGGCGCCACATATTGGATAATCTTTAAGTTAGAATTCTCATTTTTAAGTTTTGAGGCGATTCTTAAATTAAAATCAGGACTATCAATAGTAATTACTAAATCTGGTTTAATTTCTAATATCTTTTTAACTGTTTGTGAGATTATTTTTTTTATTTTAAAAATTTTAGGAACAACTTCTATTAGACCCATAACATTAATATCAGAAATGCTATAAAAATTTTTGATGTTATGTTTTTCTAATTCTTTTCCTCCGATTCCATATAGTTCAATTGGTTTCAAATAGTTTTTATTAAGCGCATCCATAAGAGATGCGCCTAAAACATCTCCTGATTCTTCACCTGTAATGATCACTAGTTTCATTGACTTACTATTTGATTATTAATGATTTGAATGTAATATTATTTTTATAATATGTCTAAAACAGTTATTTTCTGCTTTGATTTTGGAAGTCCATATTCTTATATGGCCTACAAATACCTCAATGTAATTGAGGATAAAGGGGCAACAATAGAAATGAAGCCGGTACTTGTTGGAGCAATACATAAAGCTACAGGAAATCAGTCGCCAGTGATGATTAAAAACAAAGGTGACTATATGTTTAAAGATCTTAATCGATGGTCTAATAAATTAGATGTACCACTCAAAATGAACCCCTATTTCCCTATCATAACTATCCCTCATATGAGAGGAGCAATATTAGCTCAGAAAGAAAATATCTTGAAGCCATATATGGATACAATGTTCAAAGCAATATGGGTAGATGCATTAAACTTGAATGATCAAGAAGTACTATCTCAAGTTGCAACGGATGCTGGTTTTGATGCAAACTCATTTTCTGAAGGCATAATGAGTGATGAAATTAAGGAAAAATTGAAAGAAAATACTCAGTTTGCAATTGATAATGGTTCATTTGGAGTACCAACTTTCTATTGTAATGATCAAATTTACTGGGGAATTGATAGTGTGAAGTTTCTCCTCGACGACTTAGCCTAAATCTCTTCCATGAATACTCTTCGATATGCAAGAAATAAAGATGCGGATGGATTAATTAAATTAATCGATACTTGCTTTAGAGAATATCCGAATTGTATCCTCGATGTTGATAATGAAATGACTGAATTGAAAAATATTTATTCATATTTTAAAAAAAAGAATGGATATTTTTGGGTTATAGAAAAGAATAAAAAAATTATAGGCTCTATGGGAGTTGCGCCCTTAAAGAGAAATCTTGAATTACATAAAGTTTATATAATTAAGAATGAGAGAAGAAAAGGTCTCGCTAGAAAGCTCGTATTAAAAGCTGAAAAATTTGCAAGAAAAAATAATTTTGAAAAAATTATACTTTGGTCAGATACTAGATT
>JAQWTH010000047.1 GCA_029242795.1 Candidatus Pelagibacterales bacterium
CCAAAATTTAAACCTCTCAGAATTACTGAGAAACAAGTGAAAAGAATTGAGAAAAAAATAGACGAATATAATAAGAAGCTAAAACCTCTATCTTCCTTCATACTTCCGGGTGGGACTATGAGTGCGTCATATTTACACAATGCTCGAACTGTTGCAAGACGGGCCGAAACAAATATGGTGAGTTTAAGCGCTAAAGAAAAGGTAAATCCCTCAGCACTTCAATATATTAATAGATTATCAGATTTGTTTTTTGTTCTATCGAGAGTTGAAAATAATTATGGTAAAAAAGATATCTTGTGGAAGCCTGGCTTGAATACATAAAATACATTGATATATTAATAAAAATAGATTAACCGTAATCCTATGAAAATTTTAGTTCCTATTAAAAGAGTTATCGACCCATACGTAAGTATACGTGTTAAATCTGATAATACCGGCGTTGAAACAGATAACGTTAAAATGTCAATGAATCCTTTCTGTGAAATTGCTATTGAAGAAGCAATTAGATTAAAGGAAGCGGGTAAAGCTGAAGAAATTATTGCTGTTTCAGTTGGAAACCAATCATGCCAGGAGACAATAAGAACTGCGTTAGCTATGGGAGCTGATCGAGGAATACATGTTTTAATTGATCAAACAGTTGAACCTTTATCGATTGCAAAAATATTGTCAAAAATAATTGATCAGGAAAAACCAGGATTAGTAATTTCTGGTAAGCAAGCTATTGATGGAGATAATAATCAAACTGGTCAAATGCTAGCTGCTTTAACAGATATGCCACAAGGTACTTTTGCATCTAAAATTGAAATTGATGGCGATAAAATTCAAGTCACTCGTGAAATAGACGGAGGTTTACAAACAATTAAACTCAATATGCCTGCAATAATTACAACAGACTTAAGATTAAATGAACCACGATATGCTTCACTTCCAAATATAATGAAAGCTAAAAAGAAACCGATTGACCAAAAAACTCCAGATGATTATGGTGTTGATATAACACCAAGACTTAAAACGCTTAAAGTCATCGAGCCACCTAAAAGACAGGCTGGTATCAAGGTTGAAAATATTTCAGAATTAGTAGAAAAATTAAAGAACGAAGCAGGTGTTATATGACAACATTGTTTTATATTGAGCATACGAATGGCAAGGTCAGCGATCAGAGTTTAAAAGCGATTTCTGCTACTAAAGATTTAGGTGAAGAAGTTCACGGCATGATAGCTGGAACATCTATTGAGTCAGTTGTAGAAGAAGCATCAAAAATAGCTGGAGTGTCAAAAATTATACATATCGAAAACGATGAATATAATAATATTCTTGCTGAAAAGTTAACGTCTGCAATTGTAAATATTTCTGACAGCTATAATTATTTTTGTGCTGCTGCAACTACCACTGGAAAAAATGTAATGCCTAGAGTAGCTGCAAAACTTGATGTTTCTCAAATATCTGAAATCATTGGAGTTGAGTCAAGTGATACATTTATTAGAACAATTTATGCAGGAAATGCAATTGCTACTGTTCAAAGCTCAGATGCAAAAAAAGTTTTAACAATTAGACCAACAGCATATAAGGCGGCAGAAACTAATGATACTGGATGTGAAGTTGAAAAAATAAACCCTGAAAATATTCCAAATATTTCTGAATATATTAATGAAGAATTAACTAAGTCCGACAGACCTGAACTAACTTCTGCTAAAATAATAATTTCAGGTGGAAGAGGAATGCAAAATGGTGAAAACTTTGAACTATTAGATAAGGTTGCTGCTAAATTAGGTGCCGCTGTTGGAGCATCAAGAGCTGCAGTTGATGCAGGATTTGTACCTAATGATTATCAAGTTGGACAAACTGGCAAAGTAGTAGCTCCAGAGTTGTACATCGCTGTTGGAATATCTGGCGCAATTCAACATTTGGCTGGAATGAAAGACTCTAAAGTTATTGTTGCAATTAATAAAGATGAAGAAGCTCCAATTTTTGATATTGCTGATTATGGACTTGTTGCTGACTTATTCCAGGTTCTACCAGAACTTGAAGGTGCAATTTAATTAGATATTTCTTTACGAATTATTTCTAATATTTTTTCATCAGTCCATTCAGTTGGTCCTATCAATCTCGCGACCTCAAAACCTTTTTTGTTTATTAATAATGTAACTGGAAGTCCTAAGATTTTTACTTCTCTAGGAATATTATTCTTATCATCAAAAAAAGTTTCTATATTTACTATATTGAAGTCATCAAAAAAACTTAAAGCCTTCTTTTTTGGACCTCGGTCTAAATTAATTGGTAAAACGATAAATTCATCTTTATTAAAAAGTATTTGAAGATTATCTAAAGAAGGCATTTCTTCTTTACAAGGTTCACACCAGGTTGCCCATAAATTAACTAACAAAACCTTTTCTTGGAAATCATCTAAAGAAAAGAGATCATCACTTTCATTTTTGAATTTACTTGAAAATCCACTTTTTTCCTCAAAAATAAATTCTGCTGCTGAAATAAAGTTAATATTTAAGGGGTTACAAATTAGTATTATTGTGGCATATACCAGCAAAATAAAGTTATTTACTAAAGCTTTCATAAGGTACATAAAAATTAATAACGATAGAATGTCCAGTAAAAAAAATAATAAATTAAGAAAAAGATTTAAAAAAGAATCTAGTGATGCTTTTAAATCAATTAATTCATCGGTTGAAATAGACAAGTTTCTATTTCATGAAGATATAGAAGGCTCAATAGCACATGCCAAAATGCTTGAGTCTAAAAAAATTATTTCAAAATCAGATTATAATAAAATTTCTAGGGGACTAAAAAAGATATTATCTGAAATAAAATTAGGAAAATTTATTTTTAAAAATGATCTTGAAGATATTCATATGAATATTGAAAATAGATTAGAGGAATTAATTGGAGAAGTAGCTGGAAAACTACATACTGCTAGATCCAGAAATGATCAGGTCGTAACTGATGTAAAATTATGGATAAAAAAAGATATTGATCTCGTTTGTAATAAAATAAATAGACTTCAAAAATTAATCATAAAAAAATCTGAAAATAATATAGATACATTATTTCCAGGTATGACACATTTCCAAACTGCTCAACCAGTTTCTTTTGCGCATCATTTAATGGCATATTATGAAATGTTTAAAAGAGACTTCGAAAGATTCAGTCAATCAAAAGAAAGATTGGATCAGAATCCTCTTGGAGCGTGTGCTTTAGCTGGAACTTCATTTGATATAAATAGGCATCAAACTACAAAGTTACTAAAATTCAGGGAACCAACGAGAAATTCTCTTGATACAGTTTCAGATAGAGACTTCATTATGGACTATATATTCTCTTCATCTCTATGCAGCATTCATATGTCGCGATTAGCTGAGGAAATTATTTTATGGTCATCAGATTTAATAAATTTCATCACTCTAGGAGATAATGTGTTATCAAGTTCATCTATCATGCCTCAGAAAAAAAATCCTGATGCAATGGAACTGGTAAGAGCAAAGGCATCCATAATTATTAACAATTTATCTGCCATTCAAAATGTAATGAAAGGTCTACCTCTTACATACTCAAAAGATCTTCAAGAAGATAAAAATATTTTAACAAGTACAAGTGTAAATTTAAAATTGTCTATTGATTGCATGATTGATGTAATCAAGACTCTGAAAACAAATAAAAAAAATATGGAAGACGCTTTAAAATCAAGCTACTCCAATGCCACAGAATTAGCAGATTGGCTTGTAAAAAATCTTAATTATTCATTCAGAAAATCCCACGGTCTGACAGCAAGTATTGTAAATTTTGCTGAAAAAAAAGGTGTAAAATTAGACGAATTAAGTTTGTCGGATTATCAAGAATTTGAGAAAAATATTAATAAAACAGTATATAATGCAATCAGTTTACAGTCATCTGTCGATAATAAAAAAAGTTTTGGAGGCACCTCAAGATTAGAGGTAAAAAAAATGATAAAGCTAGCTAAAAAAGAAATATTAAAATGAAAAGAATTATATTAATCGTATTATTACTATCATCTGTACTATCGTGTGGAAAAAAAGGGTCATTAGAATTTCCATCTAATGAATCAGATGCTGCCCTACTTCAAATGAAAAATACTTTTAATTCATAACAATATGAGCCACTATCAATACCGAGGTGAGAATCTAATATGTGAAGATCTTGAGATTGAGTCAATCACCAGTGAAATTGAAACTCCCTTTTATTGTTATAGTTTCAGAAATCTAAGAGACAATATTAATAAATATAAAAAAAATCTTGAAAATACTAATTCAAAGATTTGTTTTGCGTTAAAAGCAAATTCAAATCTTGAAATTATTAAAATAATAGCTGAAGAAGGATTAGGAGCAGATGTTGTTTCAATAGGAGAATTTCAAAAAGCTCTCAGAGCTGGAATTTCTGGAGAAAATATTGTTTTTTCTGGAGTTGGTAAAACAGAAAGTGAAATAGAGTTTGCAATAAAGAATAGTTGTTTTCAAATAAATGCTGAGTCACTAAGTGAAATTAAAAAAATAAATGAAATTTCTGTTTTACCAACTCCAGAAAAAACAATATTTTCTCCAGAAATTCCAGCTCTGAGAGCTTTTTGAAATTCTCCT
>JAQWTH010000004.1 GCA_029242795.1 Candidatus Pelagibacterales bacterium
AAAACACCAATAATTTGTTTTTTTACATTCCCAGGATTTAATAGAGGCCCCAGCATATTAAATATTGTTTTAACGCCCTTTTTTCCTAGAATCTGTCGAGCCTCAGCAACATGTTTCATTGCTGGATGGTGATTAGGAGCAAACATAAAGCAGATACCTGTTTTTTCAATGCATTCAGAAATTTTGTCTGTATGCATATCAATATTTATGCCCAGCGCTCTCAAAACATCAGCGGAGCCACAATTTGAGGTAATAGACCTATTTCCGTGTTTTGCAACTGGAATACCTAACGCAGACAACACAAACCCAACAGCCGTTGAAATATTTAGTGAAAACTTACCATCACCGCCAGTGCCGCAGGTGTCAATTGACTCTAATGGAATATCGACGGAAATCATTTTTTGTCTCATGATATTTACAGCACCTAAAACATGATTTTGATTTACTCCATTATTATTTAGGGTTTCTAAAAAAAGTATTAGATCATCTAATTCAGATTTACCATCCATAATAATATTGAACGCAGCAGATGTATCATGTTCGCTGAGGTCATTCTCTTTAGCTAGCTCCGTATATTTGCTAATAGTACTCATTTAATCATAAGAAAATTTTTAACAATCTTTTTTCCATAGGGATGTGAAGCAATACTTTCAGGATGAAATTGAACTCCAAAACAAGGATAGTTTTTATGTTCGATGCCCATTATGACTTCATTATTATTATCTTTGGTTGTTGCTGTTATTTTAAAATCATTACTTAGGGTGTTGTTTTTTATGATTAGGCTATGATACCTTGTAGCTAAAAATGTTTTTGGAATACCTTTAAATATTTTTGATCCAAGGTTATTAATTTTTGATGTTTTGCCATGCATTATTTTTTTTGCTTTTACTATTTCTCCACCAAAAGATTGCCCAATTGATTGATGGCCTAAACACACACCTAATATTGGTATTTCTTTATAAAATCTCTTAATTAAAGAGAGGCAAATACCGGCTTCATTTGGAGTGCATGGGCCAGGTGAAATAATTATTTTTTTTGGATTTAGGAGTTTAATCTTTTTAAGAGAAATTTGGTCATTTCTAAATACATTTGTTTTAAATCCATTCTCTTCAACATAATGAACAAGGTTAAATGTGAAACTGTCATAATTATCAATAATTAATATCATATATTATTTCCTAGAGAAATTTCTGCAGCATTTATTATCGCTTTTGCCTTATTAACTGACTCTTCATACTCTTTTTGTGGATCACTATCGTAAACAATTCCACCTCCTGATTGAACATATAATTTATTATTTTTAATTACACATGTTCTTAAAGCTATACATGTATCCATATTATTATTTGCTGATAGATATCCTATTCCCCCAGCATAAACACCTCGTTTTGAGTCTTCAAGTTCATCAATTATTTGCATAGCTCTAATCTTTGGTGCTCCCGAGACAGTGCCAGCTGGAAAACCTGACATTAGAGCCTGAATAGAAGATACTTTACTTTTAAGAAACCCCTCAACATTTGAAACAATATGCATGACGTGAGAGTAACGTTCTATGAAAAAGCTTGATGTCACTTTTACTGATGATTTTTTTGATACTTTGCCAACATCATTTCTACCTAAATCAAGCAGCATTAAATGTTCTGAAAGTTCTTTTTGATCTGATAGTAGATCTTTTTCGAATATTCTATCATTTTTTTTATTTGATCCTCTGGGTCTTGTTCCTGCGATTGGTCTGATTGTAATTTTATTATCCTGAACTCTAACAAGAATTTCGGGACTTGATCCAACAATATTAAAAGATGGAAAGTTGAAAAAAAACATAAAAGGGGAGGGGTTTGTAATTCTTAATATTTTATAAAGTGAGGCTGCATTTTTTTTGAACCGCACTTTAAATCTCTGACCTAAAACTACCTGAAAGATATCTCCATTTCTAATATACTCTTTTGCCTTAATGATGTTTTTTACAAATTTAATTTTTGATATGTTTGATTGAGGTTGTAGTTTTTTTCTTAAATTAAGATTAATTTTATCTTTTGGATATCTCTTTTTAACACTTTCTTCTATTTCTATAAATGTATCTTTAATCTGCTCATATTCGTTATCTTTTGTATCTTTTGAAATAACGGGTGAAGAAATAGTTATTTTATTATTTTTATTGTCATAAATAATAATAAACTTAGGCAGAAATAGAATTGAATTTGGCAACATTAAGTCATCTTTCTTTTTTCGTCTTGATATTTTTTCAACGTAATGAATTGTTTCATATCCAAAATAACCGAAAAAAGCTGAGGACATATGAGGGACTTTATTTGAATTATTAAATTTTAGATTTTTTATTAATTTTTCTATTTCAGTTAGAGGATTCTTATTCTTTAAACTCTTGCTTGATTTAGAAGTTAAGATATGTAGTTTTTGTTTATCGTCTTTAATAATAATTTGAGGTGTATGACCACATATTGTATATCTGCCTCTTAAAACCTCTTTCTCAACTGACTCAAATAAAAATCCATAATTTTTATTCTTTGCATATTCAATGAAAAATTGTGTTGGGTCATTATTTGAAATTTTAAATTCTGAAAATAAAATAAAATTTTTTTTGTTTTTAAGATTTTTTTTAAATTGATCTTTAGAGTGAGAGATCATTATTAAAATATATTATTTATATTTTGTGAAAAGATTTGGTATTCAATATTATTAATAATTTCTTTTTCGAGTATTTTTAATAGTGAAGATTCAAAATTATTATTTATATTTTCTTTTATCTGTGAAACAAATTCCTCATCTTCACTTTCGGTTTTAATATCTGTCAAGAGTAAGATTCCATAATTTCCATTATTTTTAAACATTAAGATATTGTCTTGATTAATTTTAAATAGTTCTTTTTGTGTTTCGGGATCAATTATGTTATTCGGTAAGCTTCTTTTAACCGAGTTTACTTTATTTAGTTTTGCAGCATTAGCATAAGCAAATTTATAGAAACCATCAGCTCCATTAGGCTTTATTTCTAATGCAATATTTGTTAGCGTATCATCTAAGAATTGATTTTGCTTTATTTCAATTAGTTTTGATACTACTTCATCCCTAACATCTTCAAAGTTTGGAATATATGACTCAGATATATTAACTATTTTGACAATTGTTGCTGTATCATCATCTAAATAAATTTCTGATTGATAACCAATATCTTCACTGTTAATTGTTACTAAAAATTCTGTACTTTTGATTGATTGTGAGATTTCTTTAAAATCTATATTTTTACTAACCTCAATATTAATTTCATCTGATATTTCATTTAGATCATATCCCGATATAAGTAATTCATCCGCTAGATTAACTGTTTCATCAAAAATATCATAAGCTTCATCTTGTATTAAATTTTGTCTAATCTCATTTGAAGCTTCTTCAAATGATATAACTTTTTCTAAGTTAATAGAATTTAATTTAACAATATAAAATCCCAATTCTTTAGTATCGATTGGTTTAGAAATTTTGCCTTTACTTAAATTAAAAATTTTTTCAGCAAGAATTATATCGAAATCATCAAAATTCAGATTTTCAATTTTATTGAATGATATATCATTTTCTTTATTATAATTTTTAATCTCCGTATCTGATAAATTTAAAATTATTTCCCTATAATTATTAGCATCCAAGATATTATCAAATCTTGCAAACTCTATATCCCTTGTTTCTGGTGTAGTATAAGCCGCTAAATTATTTTCATATTCTTCTTTTAAAATTGTCTCATCAATATCTACATCATTTGCAAAGTCTTGATAATTTATTTGAACAATGTCAAGGATAACTGATTTAGGTATACGAAAATTTTTTTCATTTTCTGTAAAATAATCATTTAGCTCTTTGTCTGTTAATACTGGTTCATCAAAAGGAATGTTATTTATAGTGAAGTACTCAAAATCTCTTACTTCACCCTCAAAATCTAAAATGAGCTTATGAATTTTTTTATTTAGAGAGATACTAGAATCAAACAAGTCAAACAAATGACCTCTTAGGTAGAGATTTCTAACTTCATCTAAAAAAATCTTCTCTGATGGGAAGGCATCTTGTATTGAATATTCATAAATTGTTTTATTAAAAGATCCGTCCTCATTTTGAAACTGAGGCATTGATTTTATTACTTTTTTTAATATCTCATTATTTACAAAAATATTATTATTATTTGCGTATTCATTTATCATTTGATCATAAACCATTTCATTTATCACTAAAGTATGAATTTTTTCTTCATAAGCTTCTGCTAGGGTAATTCTTCTTTCTAGGGAGTTATTAAAATCATCAATTGATCTTTGAAATTCATAATAAAAATCATCAAGAGTAACTTTTTGTTTACCAACTTTTGCCGCCAACTGGGAGTTTCCAGAGTTTAGTAAATCTCCGACGCCCCATAGCGCAAAGCTTAGAACCATTATTCCAAGAAGAATTTTACCAAATATTGAGGCGACTAAATTTCTTATAATATCTAGCATTTTGATATAATTGATTTATGTTGATTACAGTTATAAGAAGATTTTATAAAGGATAAATTTTCAATGAAAAGAGTAAAATACGTAATTGCTAACTGGAAAATGAATGGAAACTTGGCCTCTTTATCCCTTGTAAGGCACATAAATAATCATTTAAGAAAGAATAAAGTTAAATCGCCAAAAGTAATAATCTGTCCACCTTTTACACTATTAGGTACTTTTGCTGCCACAAAATCTATGAATTTAGCTTTTGGCGCTCAAAATATACATAAATTTGATCATGGCGCTTATACCGGTGAAATAAGCTCTTCTATGGTGAAGGACGTTAAAGCAAGATATGTTATTATAGGACATTCTGAGAGAAGGTCTTATCAATATGAAGATGTAAATGAGTTACGAGAAAAAATTTTAATCGCCCTTAATCAAAAACTAAAAGTCATCTTTTGCATTGGTGAAACTCTCGATGAAATTAAAAAAAGGAAATCAGTATTACAAAATCAATTAAAGTCATTACCTAAAAATTTTTCCCATAGTAATATTATTGTTGCCTATGAACCTGTTTGGGCAATAGGAACTGGTTTAACTCCAACAATCTCAGAAATTGACAAAATTCACTCAAATATAAGAAATATGCTAACTAAGTATGTTGGTAAAAATTCGGATAAAATATCTATTTTATATGGTGGTTCAGTTAATTCTAAAAATGCCTCTGAAATTTTGTCTTTAAAAAATGTGGATGGAGCCCTTGTTGGGGGAGCGTCTTTAAATGCAAGAGAATTTTGTAAAATTATTGATTCTTAATCTATTTGCTGTATAGGGTTCTTATGGAAAATATTTTGCTTATAATTCATGCTGTTTTAGCAATTCTTTTAATTGGAATTGTTTTAATTCAACGTGCTGAAGGTGGCGCTTTGGGAATTGGTGGTGGATCAGATGGAATGTCTCCAAGAGGAAGTGCCGATTTATTAACTCGCTCTACAGCACTAATTGCTTCATTATTTATTATTACAAGTATTACTCTTACTATCGTTAGCATTAGATCTTCTGATAATATATCTATAATGGATGACGAAGATCTATCTATTGAGCTTGATATTGAGGATTTACCTGAACTTCCACAACTTGATTAATATTCTTTGATATTTTTATCATAATAGAATATAAAATAGGTCCATGGCGCGATTTATATTTGTCACTGGCGGCGTGGTTTCATCACTTGGAAAAGGTTTAGCATCAGCTTCGCTTGCATCACTTCTTCAGCATCATGGTTATAAAGTAAGAATAAGAAAATTAGATCCTTATTTAAATGTTGATCCAGGCACAATGAGTCCATATCAGCATGGTGAAGTATTTGTAACTGATGATGGAGCTGAAACAGATTTAGACCTTGGTCATTACGAGCGGTTTACGGGAGTAACATCAAAGCAATCTGATAATATTACTTCAGGCAGAGTATATCAAAAAATAATCAATAAAGAGAGAAAAGGGGAATACCTTGGTGCAACAGTTCAGGTAATCCCACATGTAACAAATGAAATTAAAAAATTTATATCAAATGATATTACTGATGAAGATTTTATAATTTGTGAAATCGGTGGAACAATAGGGGATATAGAAAGCCTACCATTCATAGAAGCTATTAGACAATTTAGAAATGACAATGGCTATGAGAGCTCAATGTTTATACATGTTACATTAGTTCCATATATTTCTAGCTCCGGTGAATTAAAAACAAAGCCAACTCAGCACTCTGTTAAAGAGCTAAGAAGCCTTGGTATTCAACCCAATATTCTTTTGTGTAGATCAGATAGAGAAATACCAGAAGATGAAAGAAAAAAAATTGGATTATTTTGTAATGTTGAGCCCAAAAATGTAATCCAGGCATTGAATGCAGACACTATCTATAAAGTTCCTTTAAATCTCAAAAATGAGGGTCTTGACATACAAGTCTTAGATTATTTTAAGCTTGGATACAAAAATAACATTGATTTATCTATGTGGTCTCAGGTTGCAGAATGCATATTAGAGCCTAAAGGTGAAGTAACAATTGGCATAGTAGGCAAGTATACTGGTTTAGCTGATGCATATAAATCTTTAAATGAAGCATTAAGTCATGGTGGAATTTTTAACAAGGTAAAAGTTAATCTTAACTGGATTGAATCTGAAGAGATCAATGAGTCAAATGTTAATAATAAATTAAATATCTGTGATGGTATTTTAGTTCCTGGAGGATTTGGTGAAAGAGGGTCTGAAGGAAAAATTTTAGCAATAAAGTTTGCTAGAGAAAATAAAGTGCCTTATTTTGGAATATGTTTTGGAATGCAATTAGCTGTTATTGAAATGGCTAGAAATCTTATTGGCATAAAAGATGCAAGTTCAAGTGAGTTTGGAAACTGCACCAATTCAGTTGTTGGATTGATGACTGAATGGAAGAAGGGTGATACTTTGGAGTCAAGATCTGCCAACGGTGATTTAGGAGGTTCTATGAGATTAGGCGCATATCAAGCAACCATTAATAAGAATTCAATGGCATATGACGTTTATAAATCAGAAAGTATAAGTGAGCGCCATAGACATCGATATGAAGTAAACAAAAATTATGAAGAAAAACTAAATGATAAGGGTGTAAATTTTTCTGGATTTTCTCCTGATGGACTTCTACCTGAAATTGTAGAGATTAAAGATCATCCATGGTTTATTGGCGTTCAATTTCATCCAGAGCTTAAATCGAAACCATTTGATCCGCATCCATTATTTAAATCATTTATTAAGGCATCAGTAGATCAATCGAAAGTAAAAAATGCATAGTAATGTTAAATTAGGATCTGGTACTTTTGGTAATAATTTAAAACTATCTCTTATTGCAGGTCCTTGTGTATTAGAGTCCCATTCTCACGCAAAAAAAATGGTCGAAAAATTACTTAATATTAATGAAAAGCTTGACGTAAATTTTACATATAAGACATCTTTCGATAAGGCAAATAGAACAAGTCTTAGTGGAGTAAGAGGATTAGGATTAGATGAGTCTCTCAAAATTTTCTCAGAACTAAAAAATGAATATAAAATTAAACTTTTAACTGATGTTCATACTGAAGAGCAATGTAGTTTAGTAAGTGAATATGTAGACATTATTCAGATACCTGCATTTTTATGTCGACAGACAGATTTATTAATTTCTGCTGCCAAAACCAATAAAGTTATTAATGTTAAGAAAGGGCAATTCTTAGCCCCATGGGATATGAAAAATGTTGTTAAAAAAATAGAAAATTCAGATAATACAAATATTTTAATTACTGAAAGAGGTACTAGTTTTGGCTATAACACTCTGATTTCAGATATGAGATCACTTGATATAATGAAAGATGAATTAAGCTATCCAATTATTTTTGATGCTACACACTCTGTTCAATCCCCAGGTGGACAAGGGGATAAAAGTGGAGGTGATAGAAAATTTGTTCCGACTTTAGCAAAAGCCGCTGTATCGGCTGGGATAGCCGGTGTTTTTATTGAAACTCATGATGATCCTGATAATGCACCTTCAGACGGCCCAAATATGTTACATATCGACGATCTAGAAAAACTAGTTTCTAAACTATTGGAAATTGACAATATAGTTAAAGAATATTAAATAAGCTATTGAATTATAATTATAAAAAATGGATAAAATTCAGAATATAATATCTAGACAGATTTTTGACAGTAGAGGAAATCCAACTGTTGAAACAGATGTAATTACTAACAATGGTGTTTTAGGCAGAGCAGCAGTGCCGTCAGGAGCATCAACTGGAGCTCACGAAGCTTATGAGCTAAGAGATAACGGTAAAAAATATCACGGTAAATCTGTTCTTAAAGCTGTATCAAATGTTAATGGAGAAATATTTGACTCAATAACAGGCTTTAATGTTTCTGATCAAATCAAGATTGACGAAACTCTAATCAAACTTGATGGAAAAAAAAATAAATCTAGGATTGGCGCTAATTCGATATTAAGTGTTTCTTTATCATGTGCTGTTGCCGCTGCAAAGTCACAAAAAGTTCCACTTTTTAGATATTTAGGAGGCACTAAAAAATTCAAAATGCCTACGCCTATGCTTAACGTTATCAATGGTGGGGCACACGCCAATAATAATCTTTCATTTCAAGAGTTTATGATTGTTCCCGTAAATAATTCTAATTTCAGTGAAGCAATTCAAAAATCATCTGAAGTTTTTCACAATCTTAAATCTATTTTAAATGGAAAAAATATAAGCACATCTGTTGGTGACGAAGGTGGTTTTTCGCCTAATTTAAAATCAGAAGAAGAGGCGCTTAAATTAATTTGTGATGCCATTAAAAAGTCAGGCTACAAATTAAAAAAGGACTTTTGTATTGCTTTAGATGTTGCTGCTAGTGAATTTTATAAAAATGGTAAATATAAGCTTATATCGGAGAATAAACCTTTTTCGACAGATCAATTTATTAAATATTTATGTAATCTAATTAATAAATATCCAATTGTTTCTATTGAAGATCCTTTTGATGAAGATGATTGGGACTCCTGGTCTAAACTTGTCGAATTAGTTGGTGATAAAGTGCAAATTGTCGGCGATGATTTGTTTACAACTAATTTAGAAAGGTTGAAGAAGGGTGTTAAAAATAACTCAGCTAACGCAATTCTAATAAAGTTAAACCAGATTGGAACGCTTACAGAAACAATTGAATGCATTAATTACGCCGTTGCTAATAATTTTGAAGTAATTATTTCACATCGATCAGGTGAAACTGAAGATACATTTATTGCTGATTTAGCTGTCGGCACTAATGCTGGCCAGATTAAAACTGGCTCTATGTCTCGATCTGATCGTACCTCAAAGTACAATCAGCTATTAAGAATTGAAGAATTAATTAGTTCTAAAAATACTATGAAAACAAACAAATTCTTCTAATTTTTTTTTATTAATATCTTTTTTTAGAACAAAAAGAGTCCAAATCTGATTATTAGTAAATTTTTCTATCTTTTTAGTCTTTAAGAATTGTCTGCGAATCACTTTTATGATTCTCTAGATACATGGCGATTTTAGGCTCATACAAGAATAAAATTGGAAAATACTATTCATTTTTTATCATTCCAATCATTAGTCTATATATTTTTATCAATATATTTGATGGAAATAATGGTCTCTTGGCACATAAATATCTTGATCATGAAATTAATTTATTAGAACAACAAATTTCTAGTCTTCAATCTGATAATAATCTTCTGGAAATTAAGATCAATTCTCTTAAATCTAGCGATACAAACACCGATCTGATTGATGAACATGTGCGGTCAGTCTTGGGCTATGGAAAAGCTAATGAATTTACTCTGTATTTTCAATAACTCTACCTTGAATAATTTATAAATAATTATATTTTTGATGATGTGACTTCAAATCGTCAAATATCAAAATCTTTAATTAGAAAGAATTTTAGTAATTTTGAAAGCCCAAAAAAACCCGAGTGGATAAAGGTAACATCATTTTCTAAAAATCTTAATTTAACTGCCTCGATCGTTAATGATCAACGTCTTACAACAGTATGTGAAGAAGCGTTGTGTCCAAATATCTCGGAATGTTGGAATAAAAAGCATGCGACTTTTATGATTTTAGGTGATGTATGTACTCGATCATGTAGTTTTTGCAATATACAAACTGGGAAACCTACTGACGTAGATCCTTTTGAGCCGTTAAGAGTTGCTAAAGCAGTAAGATCTCTCAATTTAAAGCATGTTGTCATAACTTCTGTTGACAGAGATGACCTGCATGATGGTGGGGCGGGCCATTTCGCACAAACAATATCAAAGATCAGAGATCTCAATAAAGAAGTTAGTATTGAAATACTGACTCCTGATTTCAAAAATAAGATCAATGCAATTGATAAAATTATAAAATGTAAAGTTGATGTATTTAATCACAATTTAGAGACTGTTAAGAGGCTATACAATGAAGTAAGGCCTGGCGCAGATTATAATAACTCACTTAATCTTCTTAATACTTTCAAACTAAATTCATTAAATACATTTACAAAATCTGGTATAATGATTGGCTTAGGTGAGAATGAAGACGAAATTGTTAGTTTAATGGATGATTTGATTGAGAACGGCGTCGATTTTTTAACCATAGGTCAATATTTAAGACCTTCAAAAAACCACTATCCAGTAATAGAATATCACCATCCATCTTACTTTGATCATCTCAAAGAAATAGCAATTGAGAAAGGATTTAAAATAGTATCTTCAACACCATTTACTAGAAGCTCCTATCATGCAGATGATGATTTTGAAGCTTTAAAAAATATAAACTAAATGCCAATACAAACTGAAGAACAAATATTAAATTTTTCTAAAGATCAAATGTTTGATCTTGTTGCTGACATCAACTCGTACTCACAATTCTTACCATGGTGTGATAACTCCAACATCATCAGTGCAGAGGTGGAAGACAATGGTAATACAATGGTTATCGCTGATTTGGATATTGGCTATAAATCTTTATCATATACTTACAGAAGCGAGGTCAAATTATCCAACAATAAAGATTTTATCAAAGTAAATCATATAGAAGGTCCTTTTAAGCACTTAATTAATGAATGGAGATTTGAAGAATTGCCAAATAACAAGTGTAAGATATCTTTTTTTATTGATTTTGAGTTATCCTCAAAAATCTTTAATTTGTTAATGAATGAATTTTTTGATGTTGCATTTAAACGTATGGTTAGTTCATTTCAAGAAAGGGCGGGGAGTATATACTCTAATCAATAATAGCTAGTAATTCTCGCAACAAAAAATCGTTACTTTTTTTTTGGATTATAATCCGATTTTTAGAATTAAATATTTTTTTATAATTATTTATTGTTATTTTATTGCCAATTTTTTTATATATTGAGAAATATACGGTTCCAACAGGTTTCTGTTTACTCCCTCCACCAGGACCTGCAATACCGGTAATTGAAGCACATATATGAGATCTTGTAATTCGATGTAAATTTTTAGCCATCGATAAAGCTACTTCTTTACTTACTGCTCCATGTTTCACTATTAAATTCTTATTAATTCCTAGTAATTCAATTTTTGCATTATTTGAATATGAAATAATAGCTGATTCAAAAAAATTAGATGATCCAGCTATTGAAGTAATTGATGAAGATACAAGACCCCCTGTACATGACTCAGCGAGAGATATTTTTATTTGCTTACTTTCACACAGTTTCTTTAATCTCTTTAGATCTTTAGAAATCATAAAATATAACTATTTATAAATAATACTGCTATAGCGGTGTATATACCTGCCAATATATCATCAAACATTACACCTTTTGAACCTTTAATTTTCTCTAATAGATTTATGGGATATATTTTAAAAATATCAAAAAACCGAAAAAAAATAAAAATTAAAAAGATAATAACAAGTTCATCTGAAGATGGGACAAGAAGTAAAGGAATGGATTGCCCCACAAACTCGTCTATCACAACTTCTTTAGGATCTTGGTCTTCATTTCCTGAAAGGTATGTATCTATAAAGTAGAATGAAATTATAAATAAAAATAGAGTTAAATAAGCAAAATAAATAATTAAATTTAATTTAATAAATAATATCCAAATTATTACAGTTGCAATAGAAGCAAATGTGCCTGAAGCAAATGGAAATAACCCCATATAAGAAACGGTAACAATAAATTTAGATAGGGATTTCATATTATTTATAGATAAGAATGCTGGCCATGCATGCAATGCCTTTTGATCTTCCAATGATACCAATTTGATCTGATGATTTTGCTTTTATATTTACTCTTGATACAGGGCAATTTAATAATTTACTTACATTCTTTCTGATAGAGCTTTTATACTTTTCTAATCGTATAGCCTCAGAAATAATAGTAATATCTAAATTTAAGATAAGAACGTTTTTAAGTTTAAATCTTTTATAGATTTCATTTAGTAAAATAACTGAATTTATATTTTTATATAATTTGTTAGATGAAGGAAAATAATATCCAATATCTTTTTTTCCAAGTGCACCGAGTAAGACATCAATTATTGCATGTATTACAACATCACCGTCAGAGTGTCCAATTAAAGAATAGTTTGATTTGAATTTTATACCACCAAGAGATAAGAATTTTCCTTTTGATATTCTATGAATATCAAATGCATTTCCAATTTTTATAGAATGCCCTAATAAGTTTTTTATCAAACCTAAGTCATCTTTATTTGTTACTTTAATATTCTTATTTGATCCTAATAAATATTTAATCTTTAGCTTAGATTTGTCAAAAATTTCAGACTCATCAGTTGTATCATTACGTGTAGATGAAATTATTTCTCTACTAGTTTTATCTAATTTTAATGCCTGAGGTGTTTGAGTATTAATAAACTGTGATCTCTTAACCGTATAATATTTATTCATTTTTTTATTTTTTAAAGTATCAGTAATGAGCGTATACGGAACAACTACATTTACATTCATATTTTCAATTTCATTCTTAATTTTTTTAATAAGATCTTTTTTTATATTGGGTCTAGCAGCATCGTGAATTAATAAATTAACATCTTTATTAAAATAATTAGTTGCATTTTTAAGACTTTTAAAACGACTGGTGCCACCATGTATTAATTTATTATCTGTGAATGTTTTTAGGAAAAACTGATGTTTTTTGGATAAATTTTTATTTATTACAATAAATATCTCATTTTTTTTAAATACTTTAAGAATGTTTGTAAGAGTAAAAAATATTAGAGGTGAACCATGGATATTTGAGAATAGTTTGTCATTTTTATTGCTAAATCTTTTGCTGTTTCCTGCGGCAAGAATTATACAGTATGTTTGCATTTAATGTTCTATAATAAAGAGTATTATAATTAATTATTATTTTAGTAAATAAATGATTAACAGACTTTTTAAACAAAATCTAATTAATAAAAACTATATAATTCTATTTTTTTTAACAATTATATTTGTCATTTTTTCTTTTATTTTGCTAATTAATCAAAGAATAAATAATTCGCTAGTTACTAACTATGAAAATTATTTTATTGGAGTGGCTATAGTTTTTTTAGTTTTTTTACTTTATTTTTTTATTTCACAAATATTTCCTTTTATTATGAGGATTAGAAAAAAAAATATAACTACATTTAATAATAGATTTAGTCTCTATTTTATTGGAATAGCTATTGCTCCAGCAATTATTGTCGGATCGCTAGCTTTATTATTAATTAATTTTGGCGTTAATGACTGGTTCAATGATCGAATTCAGAATATCATAAAGAACTCTGTTTATGTTGCGGAAGGTTACTTAGAAGAACATAAAAAGACTATTAAAGGTGATATATATGCAATGTCTTCTGACCTCAATAAGGCATCTAATTTATATATAAGAGATAAATTTAATTTTGAAAAATTATTTTTTACACAATCCATAGTTAGAAATCTACCAGACTCATTTTTAATAGATGGAAAGGGAAATGTAATTTTAAAAAATAGAGGTACTTTAAAATTATATTATCAGCCAACATCTGAGTCATTAGATAAAGTTGCAAATGGTGAGCTTGCAATATTCACATCTACTGAACTCAATAAAGTATATGCAATAATAAAATTAGATAAATATTTAGATTTATATTTATATGTAGGAAGACCCATGGACAATCGTGTTTTAACAGCTTTAAAGGATACAAGGTCAGCACAAAATGATTTTAGTCGTCTTGAGGAGAATAGATCAAAGTTGTCAGTAATTTTTATTTTGATTTATCTTATTATCACAATGATATTAATATTCATCTCAATTATCGTTGGAATAGGTTTTGCTAGAAAAATAGTTGACCCGATTACAAAAATTATTATTGCCACCGATAATATAAGCAAAGGTAATTATGTTTCAAAACTCAATAAAACTAATGATTTTGTTGAATTAAATAGACTTACAGAGTCATTTAATAAAATGTCTGAAGATATAATTAAACAGAAAAAACAATTATCAATAAGCCAAAAACATGAAGCATGGTCTGATGTGGCAAGAAAAATAGCCCATGAAATTAAAAATCCATTAACTCCAATAAAGCTTTCTATTGATCGTTTAAAAAATAAAACAAATAAGGGTATTGGCATTAGTGACTCTGAAGTTATTGAGACTATAGATACCATAAACAGACAAGTTGATGATATAAAAAACTTAGTAGATGAGTTTTCAAATTTTGCAAGAATGCCAGCGCCAAATATGCAGGAATACAATATAAAAAAAATTATTTATGATGCCGTTTCATTGTTTGACTTTGATTCAAATAAAATTTTGATCGATCTTAATAAAGAATCTCTTAATTACTCTGTTAAATGTGACGAATCACAAATTAATAGAGTTTTTAATAATCTGATAATTAATTCAATACATTCAATAGAGTCAAAATATAAAAATGAACCTGGTGGAAAAATATATATTATTGGAAATCTTGAAGGTAAATATTTAAAGATTAAGGTAAGTGATAATGGTCAGGGCTTAGCTCACAAAGAAGAAGATATTATTAAACCCTACTTTTCCACGAAAGATAAAAACATTGGAACAGGTCTAGGGTTGAGCATTGTAGAGAAAATAATTTCTGAACATGGAGGCAATTTTCATATTTATAATATAGAAAATAAATCTGGAGTTTGCTCTGAATTCACGCTTAAATTATCAAATGATTGATAAGAAAATATTAATTATAGACGACGAAAAAGATATCAGGGATTCTATTTCTGGTATTCTTAATGATGAAGGATATACTCCGGTCACTGCAAAAAATTCTAATGAAGCACTCATTACACTTAATGAAAATACCTTTGATGTAATAGTTTTAGATATTTGGCTAAATGACTCTGAACTAGATGGAATTCAACTATTAAAAGAAATAAAGAAGTTTAATGCTGAGATCCCAGTATTAATTATCTCTGGCCATGGAAATATTGAAATAGCTGTTGAAGCTATAAAAAATGGTGCGTATGAATTTATTGAAAAACCCTTTTCAAGCGAAAGGCTTTTATTAACTGTTAAGAGATCAATAGAAACATCTTTATTTAAACGTGAAAATAAATCTCTGAAGCAAAAAAATCTTGATGATTATAAATTTATTGGAGATTCAAATACTATAATAAAAGTTAAACAATTAATTGACAAAGTAGCTCCAACTTCGAGCAGGGTAATAATTTATGGTGACTCTGGAACAGGAAAAGACTTAGTTGCTAAAGAAATTCATAAAAAGTCAAAATATTCAAATGGAAATTTTATTATATTAAATTCTGCATTAATGGAACCCGATGGTATAGAAGAAGAGTTATTTGGTTTGGAAAAGCATTCAAAGATAATGAAACAAGGTTTTTTTGAGCAAGCTAATAATGGCACCTTATTTATTGATGAGATTGGTGATATGCCTATTCAAACACAGTCTAAAATATTGAGAGTGCTTACCGACAGTTCTTTTTACAGAGTTGGTTCAAATATACCTGTTAATATTAATGCCAGACTTTTATGCTCATCTACTGAAAACTTAGAAAAACTTGTGGAAGAGGGTAATTTTAGAATGGATCTATTTCATAGATTGAATGTTGTTTCTATTACTTTGCCAAAACTTTCTGATCGAATTCAAGATATTGATAAGTTAATTGAATATTTTTCTAAAATCTATTTAGTAAATACTGGTTTTAAAGTTTCTGATTTACGCGATTATATTAAAACTAACTACATGAGTTACGAATGGCCTGGTAATGTAAGGGAATTAAGAAATATTATTGAGAGATATTGTATTATAGGAGGAAAAATCCCTGAAAACAAAGATGAATTAGATAGTGGATTTAATTCTAAAAATGTAATATCAATGCCTCTGAAAAATGCGCGTAAAATTTTTGAAAAAAATTATTTAGAATCTCAGATACAAAGATTTAATGGAAATATATCAAAAACAGCTTCATTTATTGGAATGGAACGCTCCGCACTACATAGAAAACTTAAACAATTAGGTATATCAATAGATAACAAAGAATAATGAAAGTAATTATTTGTGGAGCTGGAAAAGTTGGTACCAGTATTGCTCGACATCTTGTTGATCAAAATAATGATGTAATTGTTATCGATCAATCTCAAGATTTAATTGATAATATTAGAGACAAGTTTGACTTAAAAACAATTATTGGATCAGCCTCAAACCCCTCAATGTTACAAGATGCGGGAGCTGATTCCGCTGACATGCTTATTGCAGTTACCCTTCAAGATGAAATTAATATGGTCGCTTGTCAAATGGCTCATACTTTTTTTAAAATTCCTCGTAAAATAGCAAGGATAAGATCAGAAGATTTTTTAAATCCAATATGGCGAAATTTATACAACGCAGATAATATGCCCATTGATCTAATAATAAGTCCAGAGCTAGAAGTTGCCAAATCAATTTCCAGACAAATACAATCACCAGGGGCATATGATGTCGCTCCTTTTATAGATGATAGAATTCAATTAATAAATATTAGCATTAATGAAAACTGCCCCTTAATTGATACCGAATTAAAAAATATTCATGAGTTGTTTCAAGAAGATAGTAATGAAAGTAAAAATTTAAGAGCAACTATTGTAGGCATTGAGAGAAACGAAAAGTTATTTATACCTGATAAAAGTGAAAAAATTTTAGATAAAGATACTGTTTATTTGTTAACTGATAGATCACATTTAGACAGAGCGATATCTGCTTTTGGTATAGATGAAAATCCAATTGATAAGATAATTATTATTGGAGGAGGAAACATTGGTTTTAATCTAGCAAGAGAATTAGAGGAAATTAATTCTCATATATCTGTAACAATAATTGAGTCATCAAAAGAAAGATCTAATTATATAGCAGATCATTTAAAAAAAGCTTTAGTCTTAAGAGGTGATGGATTAGATCAATCCATCCTTGATGAAGCTAATGTTGCAGAAGCAGATATGATACTTGCCTTAACAAATGATGATGAAACAAATATTATTACTTCAGCTATTGCCAGAAGAAATAAGTGTAAGTCATTAATTTTAATTAATAATTCAGAATACTCTAATTTAAAAGAAGTACTTGGAATTGATCGAATTATAGACCCGAGAATGATAACTGCATCGCAGATCTTAAAGCATGTACATAAAGGTAAGATTGAGTCAGTTTATTCTATTAGCAACAATCAAGGTGAAATAATTCATGCACAAGCATTGAAAAATTCAAGGTTAATCAATGTACCATTGAAAGATTTGTCTATACCTGATGGAATTAGAATAGGAATCATTTGCAGTGAAGGAAAAATATTTATTCCAGATAAAGAAACGATTATTCATGAAAATGATGATGTAGTTTTTATATCTTTATTAAAATCTATTCGTAAAGCTGAAGATTTATTTCAGGTGAGTGAAATATATTAAATGAGCAGACTTGTTTTTGTAAATGGTGAGTATCTTCCATATGAAAAATCAAAAGTTCATATTGAAGATCGAGGCTATCAATTTGCTGATGGTGTTTATGAAGTTTTTGCAGTAATTGATCATAAAATAGCTGATTATGATGCTCATATGAGTAGACTTTTAAGATCACTTTCTGAGCTCAACATAAAACTACCATACTCAAGAAAATCAATATTTTTTCATATATCAAATATTGTAAAACAGAACCTTATTTCAAATGGTCTAGTTTATTTACAGGTCTCTAGAGGAGTTGCCTCAAGAGATTTCAAATTTCCAAATAATACTAAAGGCTCACTTGTAATTATTGGAAGAAATACCTCTTTAGATCAATACTACAATGCTTTTGATAGGGGTATAAAAGTATCAACAACTAGAGACTTAAGGTGGAAAAGGGTCGATATTAAATCTTTAAACCTACTTGCGCCAGTTTTAGCAAAGCAGGATGCTTATGAAAATAATTGTGAAGAGTCTTGGTTAATTGATGATGATAATTTTATTACAGAGGGAAGCTCAAGTAATGCTTGGATTTATCAAGATGGAACATTAATAACGAGACCTGTTTCAAATTCTATCTTGAATGGAATAACAAGAACAACATTAATTAGAGGGCTTAAAAAAAGAAAAATGAAATATAAAGAAGCTAAGTTTAATTTAGATGATGTTAAAAAATCAAGTGAAGCTTTTATAACTAGTGCTACTCAACATGTAATGCCTGTAGTTAGAGTTAATAACATTAAAATTGGTAAGGGCGTGCCAGGACCGAGAGCTCTAGATTTTAAAGCTGCATATATGGAGAGCTTAAAATTAACAGAACTTTAAAAAAGAATACCGAAGCATTCATTATTAATCCAATCTTACCCAATTCTATTGGAATTGATCCTGAGGAGACGATGAGTGAAATGGTGAATTTGTGCATTAATTTAGATATTAATATACTAGGTAAAAGGACTATTAATATTAAAAAGATAAATGCTTCTACATTGATTGGAAAAGGAACACTTACTGATTTATTAGAAGAAGTTAATTTTAAAAAACTAACATTGTTGATATGTAATTGCTCATTAACGCCAAATCAACAAAGAAATTTAGAGAATTTTCTAAAAATAAAAGTTGTCGATAGAAGCGGCATAATTATAGAAATATTTGCGAAAAGAGCTCTGTCTAATGAGGGAAAGATGCAAGTACAGCTTGCGGAATTAATCTATCGTAAATCAAGACTTGTTAGAGCTTGGACTCATTTAGAGAGACAAAGAGGAGGCACATCTTTTGTAGGTGGACCAGGTGAATTACAGATCGAGCTAGATAGACGATTAATTCAAGAAAAGATAGATAAGATTAAAAAAAGATTAAAAAATGTATCAAATAGAAGAAAGATACAAAGAAAATCAAGGTATAAAAATAACTTTAAGATATTTGCATTAGTTGGTTACACAAATGCTGGAAAAACAAAATTATTCAATACGCTAACTAAAAAAAATCAAAAAAGTGAAGATAAATTATTTGCTACTCTGGATACAAAAATCAGTAGAGTGTATTTGAATGATAAACTGACTATTGGGCTAATAGATACAGTTGGATTTATAAATAATATACCTACTCAATTAATAGAATCATTTAAAGCGACATTTGAAGAGATACATAACGCTGACTTTATAATAAATGTAGTTGATATTAATGAAAAAAATTTTAAAGAGAAAATAGAAAATACAAAAATTACTCTAAATGAAATAAGTCTAGATATTAAAAAAGTTGAAAATATGATTACTGTCTATAACAAAATTGATATTCAAAACAAAAAGCCTGGCATAAAAAATAACAGAAATTATGTTAGTGCATTAATGGGCACGGGGATCACAGAATTAAAAAATATACTAATAAGTAAGGTTATTTGATCTCACTAATAAATAATTTTAAAGAACCATTTACGGCTTCATAGCCATGAAAATCTTTTTTATTATTATTTTTATAAATTATTTTAATATAATCAGAAGCTGCAAAAACATCATCTTTTTCATTAATCTTATAACCACCAAGTTTTTTTTGTTTAGCTTCACAATATATATAATCGTTTAAAACCACTTTATTTTCACTATTAAATAAAATATCATATCTCCGCTTACCATCAAATATCTTAAAGACCGTATTACAACCTTGAATATTTTTATGATCCAAGATGTTTAAGAAGAAACTCGATGGGTCAATTGTATTGACTAGCATATAATCATGAACTTTTGTTAATTTTGACTTATCTGGAACTGGAATCAGGTTAATTTCTTCAACCTTGGAATCCATATATTTAATCTCAACAGATTTTTCTTTATCATTTCTTTTATATTTATAAATATAGTGAGTAGGTTGATAGGTTTTGTCTATAAAACCTCGAATAACTCCATCACCGTTGACCTTATTTATGAATTCTACAATGTTAGTAGTTCTAATGCTAAATTCATATTTATACTTGTTATCAGTAATATTAAGGATTGTATCAATATTCATTATTGGAATTTTAGGCAATAAAGATAATTTTGCTTCTACTTTAAAATTTCTTCTTACTTCTGCAGTATCTGCTAGAATATTATTAAAAAATAATAAGTAGATGGTTAATGTAAAGATTACTTTCATTGTATTAAGCAAAAAATAATAATATATTTAACACATATTAATATTACTTAAATTATATAATAATTAAATTTCAAAATGCCAATCAATAACTGTGTCATAGGAACAAATGTAAAATTTGTTAATAAAGAATTAGTTAACATTTATGGTTGTAAGATTGGAGATAACGTTAAAATAGGCCCGTTCGTAGAAATTCAAAAAAACTGCTTAATTGAACATAACTGTAAAATATCATCGCATTCTTTCATATGTGAAGGTGTACATATTATGAAAAATGTTTTTATTGGACACGGGGTAACTTTTGTAAATGATAAATATCCACGCGCTACGAATAAGGATGGTACAATGAAGAATGATAATGACTGGGAGCTTATAAAAACTGTTATTCATAGTGGGGCATCTATAGGAAGTGGAACAACTATTTTGTGTGGTGTAAATATTGGAGAAAATGCTCTTATAGGGGCTGGTTCAGTTGTTACTAAAGATGTACCAGGTGATAAAACTGTATATGGAAATCCTGCAAAATATTATGATTAAGATTGCTATTATTGGTTATGGTTATTGGGGTCCAAACTTATTAAGAAATTTTGAAAATAGTAATTTTTTTGAAGTTAGATATGTCTGTGACAAAAATAATGATTCATTAAAAAAAATAAGGTCAAGCAATAAAAAAATTATTAAAACAAATGATATAGGCAAAGTCCTTAAAGATGATACAGTCGACGCAATTGTAATATCTACACCTGTTAATAGTCACTATAAAATTGCAGAAAGTGCCTTGCGAGCGGGCAAACATATTTTTGTTGAAAAACCTCTCGCGGACAGTTCAGCTAAATGCAAGAAATTGATTCAACTTGCATTAAAAAATTCTTTGATAATTTTTGTTGACCATACGTTTCTTTATACTGAAGCTGTTTGTGAAATAAAAAAGATAGTAGAAAAAAATGAATTTGGTGATCTTTTGTACTATGACTCAACAAGAATTAATTTAGGGCTAATACAGAATGATGTTAACGTACTTTGGGATCTTGCAGTTCATGACTTAGCTATTCTTAATTACATATCTAAACTTAATCCCATTGAGGTTTCAGCAGTAGGGCACAAACATATAAAAAATAAACCTGAAACAGCAGCCTATTTGACTATCAAGTATCAAAATAACTTTATTGCACACATTAACGTGAACTGGTTGTCACCTGTTAAAATAAGAAAAACAATTCTTGGAGGTTCTAATAAAATGATTGTCTATAATGATTTGGAGCCAAGTGATAAAATCATTATATACAAAAAAGGTATAAATATCGTAAAAAAACAAAATTCATCTGCTAATTTGATAAAATATAGAATTGGGGATACTTTAATTCCAAGTTTAAAGAATAAAGAAGCTTTAGCGGAGGCCGTTTCTGAATTTTATCGATCTATTAAAGAAAAAAAGTTTAATTCTAAATCAAATGGGAACGACGGCTTAAATGTAGTTAATATTCTTGAGGCTGCTGATAAATCTATGGCTAAAAATGGAAAACCGATGAAGGTATCTAAGTGAAAATACCTTATTTCGATCTCAAAAGACAGTATAGTAAAATAAAAAATGAATTAGAATCTAATGTAATCAAGACACTTAGATCTACTCAATATTCATTAGGACCTGAAGTTGAATTATTTGAGGAAAATTTTTCTAAATTTATTAATACTAGATATTGCACGGGAGTTAATACTGGTACAAGCGCTCTACATTTAGCTCTTTTGGGATGTGGAGTTGGTCAAGGAGATGAGGTCATAACAGTATCAATGACTTTTATAGCTACTGTGATGGCTATTTCTTATACTGGAGCAAAACCTGTTTTTGTTGATGTATGTAATAAAACTCAATTGATTAATTGTGCGGAAATTGAAAGTAAAGTTAACAGTAGAACAAAGGCAATTTTAGTTGTGCACTTATATGGTCAATGTGCAGAAATGAAAAAAATTAATAAAATTGCTAAAAAGCATAATCTTAAAGTCATCGAAGACTCATCTCAAGCACATGGCGCAAAACACTTTGGCTTATGTGCAGGATCTATGGGGGATGTAGGTACGTTTAGTTTTTATCCAGGTAAAAACTTAGGCGCTGGCGGTGAAGGAGGAGCAATTACCACTAACGATAAAAAGATTTTTATAAAAGTAAATGAATTAAGAAATTGGTCTCAACCAAAGAGATATCATCATAATGAAATTTCATATAATTATAGAATGGATGGATTGCAAGCATCTATTCTTAATATTAAACTTAAATACTTGGCGAATTGGACTTTAAACAGAAGAAAAATAGCTGAATTTTATAAAAATAATTTAGATAATAAAAAATTTACCCTAACAGAGGAAAGGCCTTATAACTTTCATGTTTACCATATATTTAGTATATTTAGTAAAAATGCTAAAAAACTTCAAAAATACTTAAGTGAAAATGGGATAGGGACAAATTTTCATTATCCCGTTCCAGTGCATCTGCAAAAGCCATATTTTAATCTCGGTTACCATAAAACTGATCTTCCAGTCACTGAAAAATTATCTAAAAATCAATTATCTATTCCTATTTATCCTGAAATGAAATTGTCAGAAGTTAAATATGTTATAAAAATGCTAAATAAATATTAGTATGAAAATACTGCATGTTTCTAATTTTGGAGATAAGCACAATGGTAGATTATTTTGGAATCAGTGCTTTAAAATCTCGAATGGTTTCATTAGAAATGGTCACTCAGTTTTAAATTTTAGTGATAGAGACAAATCCAGGGCATACATAAGTAATAGAATTTATAATAATAAAAAATTACAAAATGATTTAATTGAAACTATTGATAATTTTAATCCTGAATTGATTGTTCTCGGCCACGCCGATAGAATTCATGTTGAAACTTTAGAAAGAATAAGAAAAGAGTATCCTGGCGTCAAAGTTGTAGAATGGAATGTTGATAATCTATTATTAGATAATACAAAGAAAAAACTAATTCAAAGATCTCGGCTTTTAGATGGTATTTTTTCAACTACAGCTGATAAATCATTAAGTGATTGCGTTAATAATAATTTTGTGACGTTTTTTCCCAATATAGTAGATAAATCTATTGATACCCTTCAAATATTTAATCAAGATACTCATAAAAATGATATTTTTTTCGCATTATCTCACGGAGTTGGTACTGGAAAATTGAGAAAAAAAAATAATAAAAAAGAGAATCATGATGAAAGAGTTATTTTTTTTAGAGAATTAAAAAAACTAAGTCCTCACGTAAGATTTGATTTATATGGTTTCAACGGTATCCAACCTATTTGGGCTAATGATTTTTTAAATAAGATTAAGGATAGTTATATGGGGGTATGTTTACAAAGAAAGCCTCTTTTAAAATATTCTTTATCAGACAGAATAGCGCAATATTTAGGAAATGGGTTGATGGTGTTTATTGAAAAAGAGACTGAATTTGATGAATTTTTGAAAGACAAAGAAGATGCTGTTTTTTTTGATGATGTGTATGATCTATCAAAAAAGATTGAGTATTACAAAGAGAATAAGTCTGAGGCTATTAGAATTGCATCAAATGGCTATAATAAATTACACTCTTATTGCAATGAAAGGGTAGTAACAAATTATTTCATAGACTGTATAATTGGAAAAAAAGATGATTTGTTAGATAAATATATTTGGCCAGTTCACTTATTTAAATGAAACCACATATATATCTTATTCGTATAATATATATTATGTAAAATAAATATAAATATAATTATCTCAGTATATTATAGTATTAGATGAATTTTAATTATTAAACTAATAACTTGCTTTAAAATATGAATATAAATAATTGATTTAAAATGAAATATTTAATTATACGCAATGATGGTATTGGTGATTTAATCGTTTCTACTCCACTTATAGAAACAATCAGAAATAATGACAAGAATTCTAAAATATATCTAATCTCATCTAATCGAAATTATGAATACGCAAAAATTTTGCTAAATGATGGTTTTATTGATTATTTACATGTTTTTTCTGGCAATAAGGTAAAAAGCTATTTAAGCCTAATTAAAGCGTTATCAGATGTACGTTTTGACCGTGTGCTCATTTTAAAAGCAAGTATTTCAAACCTGTTATTTGCTAAATTTCTAAAACCTAGATCTATTTTTTCAATAGTATCCATAAATCAATATAAGAATAAAATTAAAAGGTACTCTCCCCCATTAGTTTTAAATAAATTTTTATTAAATGGATATGAATATATAGACTGTAGGAATAATTATAGAGATTCTGCGAATGTTCATATGTCTTCGCATTTTACAAATTTAATCAATAATTTATATGAAGGTATAGATGTTGATCATAATAGAAATTATTATTCATCACCATATTTAAAATTAGAAGGAGAAAAATATCACGATAATTTAAACAATCATTATAAAATCAATACAAACAAAGTAATAGTGTTTCATTTTGATGAAAAATGGGATGACTATAACGATCAACCAAAAAAATTTATTCACTTTATAAAAAAATTGCAGGTCAAAACAAATACAACCATCTTCATTTCAAATGGAATTGCTAAAAATAAGTTTGAAAATTATTTATTTAAAAGTTTTGAATTTCAAAAAAAGGAAAGCTCCAGAAATATTTTCCAATCGAACATAAATAAAAAAATATTTTTTTTTGATAAGTTAAAGATAATTCAATTATTTTACCTCGCTAAAATATCAGATCTAATCATTACACCACACGGTGCTCTTACTCATATTGCAAGTATATATAAAGTTAATATAATTGATCTCATCTCATTAGAGAAAAAGTTTTTTTTCAACAAATGGAAATCAGTTAACAATAATAATGTCCAATTTGATATTGGTGATTTAGCAAATGTGTTAAGAAAAAGTATTGAGTATTTAGAAATTAAATTTTGAGTTATTAATTTCAAAATCCACCATGTCTTCTATTAGAGTGTTTAAGTTATAATTAGGAGACCATTTCAATCTATCTATTATCTTAGAGGAGTCACCAATCAATAAATCAACTTCTGCAGGCCTGTACAATTTTTTATCTATTTTTATTATTACCTTATTCTCTCTTTTATCAATAAGAGTATTATTAATGCCTTCGCCAGTCCATTCATATTCAAAATCTAAGCAATCAAGTGTCTTTTCAATAAATTCTCTCACAGAAGTTGTTTTACCTGACGAAACAACATAGTCTTCTGGCGTGTCAGCATTTAGCATTAACCACATTGCTTCAACATAATCTTTTGCGTGACCCCAATCTCTTTGAGCTTCAATATTTCCCAAATAAAGACATTCTTCTTTACCTTGCTTTATTTTAGCTAAACTACTAACAATCTTTTTTGTAACAAATTCATATCCCCTAAGGGGTGACTCATGATTAAAAAGTATTCCAGAGCATGCAAATAAGTCATAACTTTCTCGATAGTTTATTGTCATATAATGGGAAAATAATTTAGAAACTCCATACGGACTTCTTGGGTAAAACCTTGTAAGTTCATTTTGAGGAACCTCTTGTACCTTTCCAAACATTTCAGACGTTGAAGCTTGATAGAATCTAATATCTTTATTTACATTTAAAATCGTATCGAGAAGTCTTACTACTCCTAATGCATTTATATCTGACGTTAAAATCGGCAAAGAAAATGAAGTTGGAACAAAGCTTTGAGCTGCAAGATTGTAAATTTCATTAGGATTAATATCTTTTACAACTTGTTGTATATTTGATAATTCAAGAAGGTCAAAATCTACAAATTTAACTTTATCTTTTATCCCCAAAAACTCTAATCTAGAGAACTTTTCAGACGCCCCTCTTCGTACAGTTCCATAAACCGTATAATTTTTATCCAATAAAAACTTTGCTAGATATGAGCCGTCTTGACCAGTAATGCCAGTAATAAGAGCGGTTTTAGTATTTTTCATAAGATTTAACTTCCTTTATCTTAGATCCAGATAATACATTTAAATTATTTTTAATAAGCGCCCTTTTATCATTTAACAAATAAACTTTTCTAGCAAGTAGAATAAATTTTTCATCAAAATTCTTAAATTTTTCATAGCTTCTTTTCTTATCTTCTATATTCCATAATCTTTTATTAATATTAAATAATTTGTTATATTGATTTGTATTTTCTTTATTAATTAAATTTTTTTTCTTTATAATATTTTTTAACTCTTTTAATTCCTATTTAATATCTCTTAACTTTTTATCATTTTTGATCTTTAATTTTTTAATCTCTAATATTGATATTTTATCAAATAACTCGCCAACCGATATAGGAACTAATATTTTCATTTTTAGATGATTGCTTCTTTTTTGAATAAATTATTAAAATTATTAGTTGTCTTTAAGCATAACGACTCATAGTTATCATTTCTTATTCTAGCTAATAATTCTAATGTATGCACAATATGAGAAGGTTGATTAATCTTACCCCTTAATGGCTCAGGTGATAAATATGGTGAATCTGTCTCAACTAAAAGTCTATTGTCAGGAATATTTGTAAATATTTCTCTTAAAATATCAGATTTTTTAAAAGTAATTATTCCACTTGCAGAAATATAGAAATTCAAATCTAACATTTTATCAGCAAATTTTTGTGATCCCGTAAAGCAATGTATTACTCCAGTAAATGATTTTTGCTTGATTTTTCTATTAAAGACCTCAGTCATTTCCTTTTCTGCATCTCGCATATGAATGATAAGTGGCAAGCCTGTTTCCTGAGATAACTCAATATGCATTTCAAGTGAACGAATTTGAGTATTTTTTTCTGCATGATTATAATAAAAGTCTAATCCAGTTTCCCCTATTGCTAGCATTTTTGGATCTTTTATATATTTTTTTATCTCATCAATTATTACATCACTAGTTTGACTGGCCTCATGAGGATGAATACCTAATGTATAATAAACATTTTCATATTTATTTGAAATATTCACAATATTTTTAAACTCATCAAAGTCTGTAGCTATGTTTAAAAATTTCATTACATCAACATCATTAGCATTCTGAATAACGTTATCAATATTTTCTACATTACCTTTGTATGAAAGATGGCAATGGCTATCAATTATCATTATTCAATCCTTGGAAACAATGGTGAAATCTCATTTAATTTAACCCCTGATAAAGTTACATTATTGATTGATAGAAAATTATTTTCTTCATTTATATTCAATATCTCTAATATTTTTTCAGAAGTATCAGGCATTACAGGGTAAATTAATATACCGATTTGCTTTATTAGATTAGCAGTAACAAATAGTACATTCTTATATTGATCTTCATCATTTTTTTTTAAATCCCATGGTTTTTTGTCATTAAAAAATTTATTAGCTTCTGAGATAAGTTCCCAGACATTTTTAATATAACCTGTAATATCTTGTAAACTTATCATTTTATTTAGTATATTTAACCTATCTGTAAAATTATTAATCATGTAATTGTATTCATCAGGTAGATTAATCGGCTCAGGTATAATTGAGTCATAGCTCTTTTCTATCATTGTAAGAGATCTTTGACATAGATTGCCTAAATCATTTGCTAAATCAGCGTTAATTCTATTCTTAAGCGATCTAATTGAAAAATCTCCATCATTTCCAAATGGTACTTCTCTTAATAAAAAATATCTAAACTGATCTAGTCCATATTCATTTATGATTTCTACAGGATCAATTACATTACCCAAAGACTTAGAAATTTTATTTCCTTCATTAGTCCACCATCCATGTGCATAAATTCTTTTTGGTAATTCAAGATTTGCAGCAATTAAAAAAGCGGGCCAATAAACCGCATGATGCCGAAGTATATCTTTCCCAACAATATGAGTTGTATTTGACCAGAATGATGATAACTCACCATTCACATTATTTAAGTAGTTAACTGAATTTGGATAACATGTAAGAGCATCAAGCCAGACATACATTATGTGATCTGAATTATCTGGTACTTGGATACCCCAATTAAAAGAAGTTCTAGAAACAGATAGATCTTTTAAGCCACTATTAACAAAGTTTATAACTTCGTTTCTTTTAGATTCTGGTAATATAAAGCCCTCATTATCATTATAATAATTTAGTAATCTTTCTTGATATTTAGATAATTTAAAAAAATATGACTCTTCTTTTATCCATTCAACAGGACCTCCAGTAATTGTTTTAAAAGTTCCATCATTTTGTTTAATTAAATCTTTTTCATTATAAAAAGTCTCATCATTTACAGAATACCAACCAGTATATTCATCTAAATAGATATCTCCTTTTTCAAACAACAAATTCCATAAATAAGTTGCCCCATCTTTATGTCGATCTTCAGTGGTTCTTATAAAATCATCATTAGAAAGATTTAGAGTTTTAGTTAAGTTTCTAAATATTTCAGAATTTTTATTGCATAATTCTAAGGGAGGAATAGATAATTTTTCTGCAGCTTTTTGAATTTTTAGCCCATGCTCATCAGTTCCAGTTAAAAACCTTGTTTCATCACCACTTAAACGACTAAATCTAGCAAGGAAATCTACTGCTATGGATGTATATGCGTGCCCAATATGAGG
>JAQWTH010000027.1 GCA_029242795.1 Candidatus Pelagibacterales bacterium
TATAGGTGTTTCTTGCTTTTCTATTTTAACAGATGAAAAATATTTTAATGGAAGTCTTAATGATTTGGTTAATCTTCGAAGAAATACAAAAGCCCCTATCCTAAGAAAAGAATTTATTGTTGATGAATATCAAGTATACGAGGCATTCATTTCAGGTGCAGATTGCATACTTATTATTTTATCAATGATTGATTTAGACTTAGCAAAAAGAATAGAAAACGTGGCAATGTCTCTAGGTCTCGATGCAATAATTGAAGTACACAACGAAAAAGAAATAAATGACGCCATAAAATTTAATTCTAATTTGATAGGAATAAATAATAGAAACTTAAAAGATTTCACTGTAGATATTAATAATGCAATTAGACTTGCTAACGGCATTAAGACTGACAAAATTCTTATTTCTGAAAGTGGCATAAACTCAAAGAGTGACATTAATCAGACCATAACTAATTCCAGTATTAGAACCTTTTTGATCGGCGAATCATTAATGAGATCTAAAGATATTAGAGCTAAATTTAATAATTTAATAAATTAAACTATAAATATAATTCCATAATTTATTGATTTCATTACATAAAATTGTATTGAACATTCATGAGAACATTGATAGAACATAAATATTGGGATTATGTTAACAAAAAAACAAAAACAACTTCTAAATTATATTGGAACTTTTCAGAGAAGAAACGGTGTCACTCCATCTTATGAAGAAATGAAAGATGCGTTGGAGCTTAAATCTAAATCAGGTATTCATAGACTGATTTTGGCTCTTGAAGAAAGAGGTTTTGTCAAAAGACTTGCTCACAAAGCGAGGGCGCTTGAAATTATAAAAGACGGCATTACTAATTTAGATGTATCTACTCATAGAAAGAATGTTGTTATTGCAGATTTTAAAGAACAATCTCATAATTTATCTGAAAATAAAGTTAGCACTATTCCAATGCTTGGTAAAATAGCTGCTGGAACTCCGATTGAAGCAATTCAGCACAATGATGACATGATTGATGTACCTAGAGAGCTTATGTCAGTAGGAGAGTCTTATGCTTTAAAAGTTGAGGGCGACTCAATGATAAATGAAGGAATTCATGAAGGAGATACTGTTCTAATCAAAAAAACTAACCTTGCTGAAAATGGAGATATTATTGTTGCACTAATTGATGATCATGAAGCGACTTTAAAAAGATTAAGGAAAAAAGGGCAAAGCATTGCTCTTGAAAGTGCAAATCCATTATATGAAACTCGAATTTTGGCTGCACATAGAGTTAAAATTCAAGGTAAACTAACTGGTTTATTAAGAAAATATTAATTATCCCTTTTTTTGCCTATTTATTCTTTTCCATTACTAATAAATAGTTTATTTAATAGTCATGAAATCAAAGAAAAAATCAACAAAATCAAAGAAAAATACTGCAAAACTAATAATAAACTCTAATACATATCAACTCCCTATACACAAAGCTACTGAAGGAAGTAATGTAATTAATGTTACAAAACTTTTTTCTGAATCAGGTTATTTTACATATGATCCCGGCTTTACCTCAACCGCGGCATGTGAATCAAAAGTTACCTTTATTGATGGTGAAAAGGGAATACTACGTTATAGAGGAATTGACGTATCTGAATTAGCGAAAAAGAGTGATTTCATAGAAGTTTCTAACTTGCTTATTTATGGAGATTTACCAAATCAAAAACAATTAAAGAAGTATAGAAAATTAATTATAAATCATACGATGCTTAATGAGCAGCTGATAAAGTTCTTTAACGGATTTAGAAGAGATGCTCACCCAATGGCAATGATGGTTGGAGTAATGGGCGCTCTCTCAGCATTCTATCAAGACTCATTAGATATAAATGACCCTCATCAGAGAATGACAGCTGCAAGAAGAATAATAGCTAAAGCAGCTACTATTGGCGCAATGTCATATAAATATTCAATTGGTCAACCATTCGTTTACCCTGATAATAATCTGTCTTATGCTGAAAATTTTTTAAATATGTGTTTTTCTGTACCATCTGAAAATTATAAAATTCCTAAAATAATATCAAAAGCAATGGATATAATTTTTATACTCCATGCTGATCATGAGCAAAACGCTTCAACATCTACAGTAAGATTAGCTGGCTCATCTGGCGCTAATCCATTTGCTTGTATTGCAGCTGGTGTTGCATCTCTTTGGGGGCCTGCTCATGGTGGCGCCAACCAAGCTGCATTAGAAATGCTTGAAACAATTGGTAATAAAAATAATATCGATAAATATATTAAAAAAGCAAAAGATAAAAAAGATGAATTCAAACTCATGGGTTTTGGACACAGAGTTTATAAAAACTATGATCCTAGAGCTAAAATACTAAAAAGTATTTGTAAAAAGGTATTGGCCCATGTTGGCGTAAAAAAAGACCCTATATTAGAATTAGCAATAGAACTAGAAAAGAAAGCATTAAAAGATTCTTACTTCATTCAAAAAAAATTGTATCCAAACGTAGACTTTTATTCAGGAATAATTCTTAGAGCGATAGGTTTCCCGCCAGAGATGTTTACAGTAATTTTTTCAATTGCTCGTACAGCTGGATGGACAGCACAATGGACTGAAATGATAGATGATCCAATTCAAAAAATTGGTAGGCCTAGACAACTTTATACAGGAAACAAAAGTCAAAAATATGGCAAGATCAGATCAAAAAAGAATACAAGGTAAGCTAAATAAAATACAAATTAAGCTTATTCTCTTTTAGCATTTTAATTATCTTTGACTTATTGAACACAATCGTATTACTTTTTCTTATAGCAATACCATTTAAATTTGCCTTAACGGCATTTAGTATTGTTTTAGGGCCAATTACTGGATTATCCGTATTATTTGATTGATTAATTTTTGAAATCTTAATCAGAATGCCTTCTCTATTATTTAATTTTAATATCTTCTTTTCTGATGCTACTCTTTTTAAAAGTTGATCAGTCCCTTCAGTCGCTTCTATTCCTAATATATATCCATTAGAAACAACAGCAGCTTGAGCGTTGTCATACTTGGAAATTTTATTTAATAATGAAATACCTTTTTTGATATCAAATTGATCATTATTTTTATCATAAAAAATATATTCTTTATCAAATTTATTTAAATAGAAACTATCGTCTATAGATTTAAGTGATTTTGCTATAAAACCCTCATTTTTTAAAATTTTCAAAATTAAATCCAGCGTTTGGCCGTCACCGTTTTTATATTCATTCATTATTTGAGAAATATATTTTGCTAATACGTTATCAATTTTGATATTTGATAAATTGGGTCTATTAACTTTTCCTATAAGGCACACGTCTCTGATATTGAATTTTTTTAACAAGTTAATAATTTTTGAGAATTCATAAACTTTTAAAGAAAATATATTTTTTTTTTTTTAATGAAATTGAAGTAGATAGATTTATAAAGATTGTATTCGAATATTTTTTTTTTGAATTTTTATAAATCTCTGCAGTTAGAGGTTCATATCCACCTATAAAAGCAATGTTACTTTTTTTCATAGCGACATAAGCCCCTACTCGATTTAACTGAAATAAATTCACTTATTTTATTTATCAAAATATTTCCATTGTTTTTAATATTATCTATTTTAGTTTGAATAGACACATTGCTTGAAAAAATATCTTTAATAAAATTATTAACTGATTGAATATCAGATTTTCTATAATTAGCTCTTTTCAGTCCAATTAGATTAAGGCCAGTAATTTTTGCTCTATTTCCGATAGCTAAAGCAAAAGGAAATACATCATTTTCAACGGCACTCATACCACCAATCATAGATAATTCTCCAATTCTACAAAATTGATGAATTGCTGATAATCCACCTATAACAGCATTATCTTCAACAATTACATGGCCCCCTAATGTAGCTTGGTTAGCCATAATAACGTTGTTTCCAACAATGCAATCATGAGCAATATGTACAGCTGTCATAAAAAGAGATTTATTACCAATTATTGTGTTGTATCCACCCCCTTCGGTGCCAGAATTGACAGTACAAAATTCACGAAAAGTATTAGAGTCACCAATCTTTACAAATGACTCCTCACCAGAAAATTTTAAATCTTGTGGAATTGAACCTATTGAACAAAATGAGAAAATTTTATTATTTTTTCCTATACTTGTATTTCCAATTATTGAACTGGATGCAGATATTTCAGTATTATCTCCTATAATAACATTACCATCAATATAAACATAAGGACCAATTCTTACATTAGAACCCAATTTAACTCCTTTACTAATAATTGCTGTAGGATGTATCATTTCTTATCTTTATCCATAATAGTCGCGCACCAAATTGATTCTGCAATCTTATTATCTTTTTCATCTAATAATTCACCTTCAAATTTCCATACCCGTCCCTTTGATCGCAAGGCGTTTACTTTTGCGAATATTTTTTCATTTGGAAAAACTGGTTTTCTAAATTTTGTATTATTGATATTCATTAAATAAACAATTTTATCAAAGGTTTCTTCTTTTATACTATAGGCAATTAAAGCTGCTGCTGTTTGGGCCATCATCTCAACAAGAATCACACCTGGAACTACAGGCTGCTCAGGAAAATGACCTTTAAAAAAATTATCTTTTACAGTAAATGTTTTAACTCCAGTGGCATTTTTTAATTTTTTAATGTCAATTAATTCATCAATAAATAAAAAAGGTTCTCTATGAGGAATATATTCTTTAATTTGATTTTGATTCAGGGATACCATGACTCAATTAACTTTATTTGTTTTTAATGTTTTTTTTAAGTGGGTAAACATGTTGATTGCCGGGTCACCCATAATTCTTTGATTATTTTCTATGCTATTTCTTACTCCACTTTTTGCAGCTATTTCTACATGATCTCCAATTTTGACATGCCCAACAATTCCCACCTGTCCACCCATTTTAACATAACTTCCTATATTAGCGCTTCCAGCGATTCCACATTGACCGGCTAAAACAGAATTTGAGCCAATTTTAACGTTATGAGCTATATGAACTTGGTTATCTAAATAAACATTTTCACCTATATAAGTATCTGAAAAACTACCACGATCAATTGTGCAATTTGAGCCAATATAACAATTGTCTTGTATTACTACTCTTCCAATATGATAAATCTTTAAATTACTATTATTTTGAAAAGCGAAACCAAAACCAGGCTGGCCAATTGAACAATTATTTTCAATTTCAACATTATCACCAATTATTGAATTTTGAATTATAGTATTGGAGCCAATTTTAACATTTTTACCGATAATACAACCTTCAAGTATTACTGAGCCGTCTCCAACAAATAAGTCAGCTCCAATTTTGCATCCATTTTTAATAATTGCAGATTTAGAAATATTATAATTTTTTTTAATATTCGTCTTCTTTAGTTTAATTTTTTCAGAGTTGCTTAAATCTCTGTAAAATAGATTTGATATTTTAGCTACAGAAGAATGCACATCTGGCACAATAATTGTTATTATATTTTTAAAATCAGATATATCTTTTCTCTTCGTAGAAATAATTATCCCCTTTGGGCTTTCTGCAGATGAAGAAAAATTATGCCCATCATACAAAAAAGTTAGGTCATTTTTTGAGCAGTTATTGAGTCCTTTAAACGAAGAAAAACTTATATTTTTATAATTTGATGATTTTTCATTTATCTCTAAAGCTGATAAAATATTATTATAAGAAATTGGTCCTAATTTCTTATAAAAATTAAACATATATTTAAAAGAGACTAGTCTTCTAATTCAACTTTAATTTTAGGAAGGTTTTTATTAAGTATTTTTATAACTTCTTCTGTCATGTCCATTTCATCTGCAGACATAACAACAGCATTTTTCTCTAGGATTACTGTAATTCCAACCTCTTTAGCATATTCATTAATAATTGGCTTAACTTCATCTAATATTTTAGCTCTAGCCATCTGAACCATTTGATCTAATTTTCTTAATTTTTCTTGTCTTTCAATTTGATAGTTTTGTACTTTTTTTTCAAAATCAGCAACTTTAACCTCAAATGCCTCAGGAGCCATAACAGATTGTTGCTCAATTAATCTTTCACGTTCCTTGATTATGAGATCATCTTCACTTTTAGACTCTTCTTCTGAGTTTTTTTGAATTTTATCTATCTGCTTAGTTGCATCAATTGCCGCTTTAGATTCTGTTAAGACTTTATTAATATCAATAATGCCTATTGAAGTATTAGGGTATTGATCAGCAAATAAGCATGAAGAAGAAAAAAATAATAATGTAAGTAGTATAAAATTGAATTTTTTCATAATTAAAAATTGTATCCTATATCAAAATAAAAAGTATCTATTGCGTCCGTTTCTTTCTTTTTTAAAGGTTGAGCAAAAATAAAATTAATTGGTCCAATTGCACTATCCCACATAAAATTAAGTCCCAAAGAAGATCTTAAATAATGCTCATCATCTATTGAGCCAAATCTATTATCAAGACCCCAAACACTCCCAACATCTAAAAATAGTGTACTTGTAATATCAAAATTTTCTATTGGTAAATCAATATTTGTTTCAGTTGATAACAAATAAAAATATTGACCTCCAGTATATGAATTGCCTGTTTTTGGACCTACACGTTGACTCTGAAAACCTCTTAATTTATTACCTCCTAAATCAAAATATGAAGATATAGGGGCATACTTATTATTATATCCATTTACATGGCCACCATTAAGTTTAAGAGATCCAATTAATGATCTACTGATTCTCTTATAGTATGTGTAATCTATCGTGCTTTTTATATAAAAAGAGTCACCTCCTAACCCTGCAAGATCTTGATTTAAGATATACTTATATCCAGCTGAAGGCTTATAGGGGCTATTTCTTTTATCACTTGAAAATGAATAACCGACACTAGATACAGTTGTAGTTCCAGCAAGTAACTTTTCATAACTTGTGGCATCTACATCAGCCGTGGTTTTGTCATTAAATATTGCATATTTAGTCGTAATTCTTTGATCATAAGAAAGAGGAAATCCTAATGCTAGTCCAAAACCAATTTTTTCAGTTTCGTAATTTACTGTAGCAGAGTCCTGCAGCTCACTATATAAATCAGTTTTAATATATAAATCTCTTCCATATAGATAAGGTTCTGCGAAAGAAATATCATATGCAGTAAATTCATCGCCAAAGTTAGATTGAAACTTAAGTTGCTGACCTTTACCTAAAAAATTATCCTCTGTAATCCCTAATTGTAAATTTGCTTTTGTCGCAGAGGAGTATCCTGCGCCAATCGTGGCTTCACCAGTATTTTTTTCTTCAACATCAATTATTAAATTAATCTTATCAAATGCTTCATCTTTTTCTTCAGTAATACTTACTTTACTAAAATACTGAAGGGCTTGGATTTTATTTTTCGATACGTCGATTAGGTATTTGCTATATGAGTCCCCCTCTGAAATTGAAAGCTGCCTCCTGATAACTCTGTCAGTTGTTCTCGTATTACCGTTAATAATAATTTTCTTAATATATACCTTTGGGCCTTCATTGACCAAATAACTTATATTTACTTTCTTTTTTTCATTATCAAATGTTTTATTAGAGTCTATTTGTACAAAAGAATATCCATAAGCAGACGCACTATTTTTAATTGAGGCAATATCATCTCTTATAAGATTAGCATTATATAAGTTTCCTGATTTAACACTTAATGTATTGCTTAAAAATTGATCATTTAATTTCTTAAACTTACTTTCAATTATTACATCTCCAAAAGAATACAATTCACCTTCATTAACCGTTAATATTATTTCAAATTGATTTTTATTTGGAATTAATTGAGCAATAGAAGATTTAAAAGTAAAATTTGGATAACCACTATTTTTATATAGATTTGAAATTAAGATTTTGTCATACTCGAGTCTATCTGGATCATAATTATCCGAAGAGGAGAAGAATCTCAATAAGTTTGAAGTTTTAGTCTTCATTTCCTTTCTCAATTCTCTTGAAGAAAAAACATTGTTTCCTATAAAAGTAATTTTTGATACTGAAACAATATCAGACTCATTTACTTCAAAAATCAAGTTAACACGATTATCTATTAATGTTTCAACTTTTGGAATAACTTCAGTAGATAGTCTTCCGGACCTTTGATAAAGTGATAGCAGTTTCTTAACATCTTTTTTTACTTTAGATCTTGAATATATAGACCTGTCTCTCAAAGAGATTTCACTTAGTAAATCAGCATCACTTTTCTTATCATTACCAACAAATTTAATTAAATTAATAGTAGGATTTTCTCTGACAGTTATATTTAATAATCCATCTATAAATTGAATCTTTACATCAGAAAATAAATTAGTCTCGTATAAACTTTTTAATGCAATATTTCCTATTTCATTTGAATAGAGACTATCAATATTTAATTTAGAATATGAAATTACAGTCTCGCGTTCTATTCTTTCTAGGCCATTAATTTTGATTTCATCAATAGAAAAATCATCGGCTAAAATAGAATTACTGAAGAAAGCAAGTATCGTGATTAAGATTACATTACGCATTAGGCTCCTATTATAAATTAACTATTTATTAATAATAGTTTTAATATTTGCATCTACCCAGATACTGGATTCGTTTAAATCTTCAATATTTGGTTCATTTATATTTTGATGAGATTTGAAATAAAGCTCTATGACCCTTTCATTAAAATTAACAATTTTTGTATACTTAATAAAACCTTCAAGAAATAATTTAACTAATTTATCATTGATATAGTTGAATAGATGTGGGGCTATACCATCTTTTTGCATAATATATTTGCCAAGACTGAATGCTGGAAATCGCTGGTTATCAATCTCAAGGAATTCTAGTATTTTTAATTTGGTTAAATCTAAATCATGATTATTAGATCTATAGTCCTTATTTGGAAAAAATAAACTTGAAATTGGAATCTCCATATTCGGTTGACTTAGAAAAGCATAAGATGAATTATCGTTATAATTTATAATACCATGAATTATTGACTGAGGATGTATAATTGCATCAACTTCATTAGGCTGAAGATGAAAAAGATTTTTTGCTTCAATAAGTTCAAGTGATTTATTCATCATATTTGACGAATCGACTGAGATTTTATTTCCCATCTTCCATTTTGGATGTTTGATCGCTTGTTCAGGAGTTATATATTCAAATTTATTTAAATCTAAGTCTAAGAAAGGCCCACCCGAGGCAGTTATGGTTATATTCTTTATAGGTTTATAATTTCTATTCAACAATTGATAAATTGCATTATGCTCAGAGTCTAAGGGAAATATACTAGTTTCAAACTTATGGCATTTATTAAAAAGTATTTTTCCGAGTGAAATTATACATTCTTTATTTGCTATTGCTAAAGTTTTTCCTGTTTCCGCAATTCTTAATGCTAAAGATGCCCCCGATAGACCGGAAATAGCTAAAATATAGATATCAATATCTTCATTAATAAACGACTCAAAATTTTTAATACCATAAACAGTATTTTTTTTTTCTAAAATTTCATTTTTATCATTTGATAAATCTTCGTTTGAGACTCCTAAGTTGTCACATTTATAGCGATTGGAAATATCAATTAGACTTTCGATGTTCTGATTGCAAGTTATGCCTTTTAAGCAATACTTATCATTTGTCTTATCTAGGATTTTTAGTACAGAGGTACCAATTGATCCTGTTGCACCAAATAAAATAATATTTTTAGGCATAATAAATTAATTTATGAAAATCAGATATAATAAATAAAAAAAATACAAAAATAAAAGAGTCCATTCTATCTAAAAACCCTCCATGGCCAATAAATAAAGTTCCAGTATCTTTTAAGTTAGATCTTCTTTTTATAAATGATACGATTGCATCGCCAATAAAAGAAAAAGAACAAATTAAAGAAGCTAAAATAAATAAATTTAACAATATTTTATCATAAAAATAATAAGTAAAAAATAAATTTAATAGAATAACAGTTATAAAGCCTGAAATAGAACCACTATATGTCTTTCCCTTACTTAATCTTGGAAATATTTTCTTACCTTGAAATAGATTTCCACCAATATATGAAAAAGTATCAAAAACCCAAAGAGTAAGAAGTATATAAATAAATATAAAAAAATTATTATCTAATGAGAAATAATAAAATGGACATAATATTAAAGTATATGCTGATATAAAAATATATATAGCTACTCCTATTTTAAAATTTGATAATTTGAAAATATTCACTAATTCACTTAAAATCATAACTAAAAAAAAAATAAATAGTAAGAAGAGCAAGATCCCCCCTTGGTACAAAGAATAAATAAAAATAGGAACAAAGATTATTACAGAGAATAATCTTTTAACTAACTCTATATTAAAGAGTGATCTAAAATTTGATAAAATATTATTATTTACCATAATTTCTTTTTCTCTGGAGATATTTGAGTAGTGATATCTTTAGATGATTAAACTTAAAATCAGGCCATAATTTTTTTGTAAAAATAAGTTCTGAGTAAGCTGACTGCCATAGAAGAAAGTCACTCATTCGTAATTCTCCTCCAGTTCTTATTATTAAATCTGGATCAGGTATTCCATCGCTGTATAAATATGTTTCAAGTTTATTTACTTTTTTTTTGTTAACTACTATTTGTTTGACAGCTTCGATAATTTCTTCTCGTGCACTATAATTAAATGCTAAATTGATTTGTATGCCTGTATTCTGTTCTGTTTTACTTTGAACGTCGTTGATTATTTTTTTTATTGATTTTGGTAATTTTTTATTTGAACCAAAGTGTTTAATTTTAAAATTTTCCTTAAGCGATAGATTTTCGAATTTATTGTATGTTTGTTTTACAAAATTAAACAGGGCATTAATCTCAAGACTTGATCTTTTCCAATTATTTACAGCAAAAACATAAAGCGTAATGTATTTCAACTCTATTGTTTCTTCGTTATTTATTTTTAAGAATGCTAATGGCGTTGTTAATTCCTTCTTTGTGACCAAGACTAGTTTTTAACTTATGCTTTTTTGCCCATCTCCGATTTCCATCCATAATAATTGCAAGATGATTTAATTTTATTATATTATCTTGAAATTTTTTATGAGCACGTAGGGTCAAAAAGATTATATTTTCTTTAAATCTTCTTCTTTAGATTTAAGGTTATCCTCTATCTCTTTTATATATTTTGAAGTAATTTCTTCAATTTCATTTTGACATTTTTTAGAGTCATCTTGTCCTATTTCTTTATTTTTTTCTAATGATTTAATTTTTTCAATTCCATCTCTTCTAATATTTCTTATTGCAACTTTAGAATTTTCAGAAATTTTTCCAGCTAACTTTAAAAATTCAACTCTTCGTTCTTCTGTTAATTGGGGTAAAGGCAATCTAATCAATAGGCCTTCCGTTTGAGGGTTTATACCTAAATCAGATTCACTTAATGCTTTTTCAACTATAGATACATTAGATTGATCCCATATTTCTACATTAATAGTTCTAGAGTCTGGTGTTGTAATGTTTCCGATTTGATTAATAGGCATCTTTTGTCCATATACCTCAGCTCTTATAGAGTCGAGCATATTTGGCGATGCTCTTCCCGCTCTAATTCCTGAAAGTTCAGATTTAGCTGAACTAATAGTTGACTGCATTCTTGATTTAATACCTGATTTTATTTCTTCAAACATTATGATATTTCTGAATGACTTAGCTTATTCATAAACATTTGAACAAAACAGTTTTTTTCTTGAATAGAAAATAACTTTATTGGAATTTTATTATCACGCGATATTGCAATAGCTGAAGTGTCCATAACTTTTAAATTTTCATTAATATATTTTTTAAAGGTTAGTTTAGAATATTTTTTTGCATTTTTGAATTTTTTTGGATCTTTATCGTAAATTCCATCTACTTGTGTGGCTTTATAAATAACGCCACAATCAAGTTCAGCGGCTCTTAGCGCAGCTGATGTATCTGTTGAAAAGTATGGATTTCCTGTTCCAGCGGTACAGATAACAATTCTATTTTTTTCCATATGTCTTATGGCTCTTCGTCTTATGTAGGTTTCACAAATTGACTGAATTGGAAATGCGGACATGACTCTTGTTTGAACTTCAATTTTTTCAAGAGCATTTTGAAGCGCTAAACCATTTAATACAGTTGCAAGCATACCCATATAATCAGCATTAGCCCTGTCCATTCCTTGAGATGAAGCTTCAAGCCCACGGAATATATTACCTCCACCTATTACGACACAAATTTGTGTTTTTTTAAGTAAAAGTTTTTTTAGATTTGCAGCAATGTTATTAACTGTATCAATAGATATGCCATAATTTCCAGCGCCCATGAGTGACTCTCCGGAAAGTTTAATAAGTATCCGGTTATTTTTCATTAAAGACAACGACTATTCTCCTAATTCATATCTAATGAATTTATCTATCTTTATTTCTGAACTTGATTCTTTTGAGGAATTTTCAAGATAAGAATTTATTGATATGGAAGGATCCATAACAAATTTTTGATTTAAAAGAACATTTTCTTCAAAAAATTTCTTTATTTTACCATCAATCATTTTAGAAATAATATCATCTGGCTTACCAGAGTCTTTTAGTTGCTCCTTAAGAATACTTTTTTCATTTTCGATTAGATTTTGATCTAAATCTTCTTCACTTAAAGACTTTGGAGAGCTTGCAGCTATGTGCATGCAAATATTTTTGCCTATCTCTTCAGATACTTCGTCATTAGTAAATTTTAAGATAACACCTATTTTACCTAATCCATCTGTGATTTTATTATGAGTATATGTAAATGATTTACCTGAAACATAATCAGATCTTTTAAAAACAATATTTTCACCAATTTTAGCAATAGCATTGCTTATTAATTCAGAGGATTTTTCTGCAGTATCATTATTTTCTAAAATTACAATATCTAATATATTTTTCACCAAAGATTGAAATTCAGAGTTTCTTGATACAAAATCTGTTTCAGAATTTATTTCTACAATCGCGGCGCCATTGTCAGATGTTTTTATGCCAACTAGTCCTTCATTAGCATCTCTAGTTGATTTTTTTTCAGCTTTCGCTATGCCTTTTTCTCTTAGCCATTTAAAAGCATCTTCTAAATTACCATCAGTTTCTGCTAAAGCATTTTTACAATCCATCATGCCTGCACCAGACATCTTTCTAAGGTCTTGAACCTGTTTAGCTGTAACTTGAGCCATTATTGAGGCACCACTAATGAGCTGGAATCCTTCATGTCTACTTTTTCAGTATTACCGTCTTCATCAATGCTGTTTTGCTTAACAACATTTGTATCTTTTTTTTCTTCAAATACAATTTCTTGTTTTGATGATTCAATTGTCTGTTGTATTAAATCACAATAAAGATTAATTGATCTTCTTGAATCATCATTACCAGGAATTGGAAAGTCAATTACTTCTGGATCCGCATTTGTATCAACGATACCAATAACAGGAATATTTAAATTTTTTGCTTCAGCCACTGCTTTATGCTCGAGTTTAGTATCAATTATAAATATTAAGTCTGGTGCTTTTTTCATCTCACTTATGCCAAACAGCGACAGCATTAGTTTTTGATACTGTCTATCCATTTGCAGAACTTCTTTTTTTGTAAATTCGTTGTTAGGATTGGACTTAGATACTTCTAACTCCTTCATTTTTTTAATTGAATTTGTAATTGTAGACCAATTTGTTAGCATACCACCTAGCCATCTATAATTTACATAATAATGGTTTGTGTCCGAAGCTAATTGAGCAATTCTCTTGGATGCCTGTTTTTTAGTAGATACAAACAATATCTTTCCACCTTTTGATACGACATCATTTATTTTATTAAGAGCTTCAGTTAATAATCCTACCGTTTGTGTTAGATCGATAATATGCACATTTTCTCTAGTGCTATGGATATATTGTTCCATTTTAGGATTCCATCTTTGGGTTTTATGTCCAAAGTGTACACCTGCTTCAATTAAGTCTTTGAGACCAAAATTTGGTATAGTCATATATTTTCTCCGGTTGTTCATCCGCAACAATTTGACCCCATTGGGACCGGACAGCAGTTAGCTATCGTTACGTGTTTAATTGTGTGTAATTAACTTAAAAATTGGAATACTTCAATATAATTTATTCGTCAAAACTTACTTCTTTAACCCCATAAATGGATCTTATTCGTTCAATCAAATTCGTATCAACTTGATAGAGATTTGGCAATGCAAGTCTTTGATTTTCAACAATAATATTTATTTTGTGATTTCCTTTTTTTAAATTAATTGCTTTGAATTCGTTCAGTGAAAATTTCTCATTGGCATATATTTGCAAAAGGGACGCCTTTGATTTTACCTTTCTAGCCTCTGTGTCAAAGGTCTTATTTTGATTTGTAAATGATGAGTATGACTGATTATTCATTTTAATAACATCTGCTATTTTATATATTTTTTTAGCTTCGCCCCTAAGGCCATTTCCATCATCAGAAAAATCAATACCAATAGCGTATGAGTCGCCTTCAACTAAAATATCTCTGTACTTACGAAGATTGTTTTCAAATATAATGAGTTCATATATAGAGCTAAGATCTGAAAAATTTAAGAAGGCATATGCGTTCCCTCTGGCTGACCGTTTTTCCTTTTTTGATAATAGCGTTCCAGCTAACAAAACATTTTTTTCATTATGAAAGTTTTTATTAAGCTTAATTGTTTCAAAGTTTTTAATATCTAAATTAGAAACTTTATTCAGAAATTGATTCAATGGATGTCCAGATAAATAAAAACCAAGTATTTCAAATTCTTTCATTAGCTTCATCTCCTCACTCCATCTTTCTTTTGAGGTAAACTTATATTCAAATTTTAGGGCCTCACCAAAAATATCTTCTTGATTGCTATTATTTGTATCGTGAAAATGTTTTAAATGTTTAATTATTTCAGGACATTCATTAAATATATTTTCTCTTTTAATATTAAATGAGTCAAAACTACCTGAGCATGCTAAGGCTTCTAGTGTTTTTTTATTAGACACTGATGAACTCACTCTTGTTAAGAAATCTTCAAAGTCTTTAAAGATGCCATTTTTATCTCTTTCTTCTTCAAGTTCCTTAATTGCCTCTATTCCAACGTTCTTTATAGCTCCGAGTGCATATGAAATTCCATCTCCGTCACGCACAAAGTATGAATTTGACTTATTTACATCTGGAGCAATCAAAGGAATCTTCATTCTATCTAATTCTTGTTGAAATATCGCTAGTTTATCTGTGTTATTAATATCTAATGACATAGATGCAGCAAAAAATTCAATTGGGTAATGTTTTTTTAAATATGCAGTTTGAAAAGCAATTAAGGCATAGGCCGCTGCATGACTTTTATTGAATCCATAATCCGCAAATTTTGATAATAGTTCAAATATATTATTTGCTTCGTTATCTTTTAGTCCATTTGAAATACAACCTTCTACAAATCTTTTCTTTTGAGCTGTCATTTCTTTTTGAATCTTTTTACCCATTGCTCTTCTTAGAAGATCTGCTTCACCATCTGAATAGCCCGATAATTCTCTAGCGACACCCATAACTTGTTCTTGATAAATAATAACCCCGTATGTCTCCTTTAATAAATCTTCTAGCAATGGATGTACATAATCTGGCTTTTCCCTGCCGTGTTTTCTCTCAATATAAGTTGGAATATTGGCCATTGGTCCTGGTCGATACAAGGCAACAAGAGCAATAATATCTTCAAATTTATCAGGTTTTAAATTTTTAAGAGTATCTTTCATACCTGGACTTTCTAATTGAAAAATACCTGTTGTTTCACCAGTTCCTAATAGATCAAATGTTTGTGTGTCAGTTAAATCAATTTCTGATATGTCAAATTTTTCATACTTATTCACCAGCTCGACACAATTATTAATTAGCGTTAAGGTTTTTAAACCCAAAAAATCGAATTTTACTAACCCTGCATTCTCTACCCACTTCATATCAAATTGAGTTAGAAAAATATTTGTATCTGGATCACTATATAATGGTACATCCTTATAAATAATGTCCTTTGATATAACTACTCCAGCAGCGTGTATTGAAGCGTGTCTCTTTAAGCCTTCTAATTTAAGAGCGATACTTAAAAGTTTTTTAATTTTAGGATTTTTGTTTGCTTCTTCCGTCAGCTTTGGTTCATCATCAATATATTCTTGAAGGCTTAATTGCCTCGAGGGATCGAATGGTATCAATTTAGTCAAATAGTCTACTTGACCATATGGAACACCAAGTACTCTTCCAATATCTCTTAATACTGCTCTTGCTTGAAGTTTACCAAAGGTAATAATTTGAGCGACATGATCTTTACCATACTTCTCATAAACATAGTTGAGAACTTCGTCTCTTCTGTCCCTACAGAAGTCAATATCAAAATCAGGTAATGAAACACGCTCAGGATTTAAAAATCGTTCAAAAATTAAACCAAAATGAATTGGGTCTAAGTCAGTTATCTCAAGACACCATGCAACCAATGAGCCAGCGCCTGAACCTCTTCCAGGTCCAACTGGTATATTATTATTTTTCGCCCATTTAATAAAATCGGCAACAATTAAAAAATATCCCTCATATTTCATATTAATAATAATATCTAATTCACTATCTAATCTCTTCTGATATTCACTCCTTAATTGATTTGATTCTTCATCATTTTCTATTTTTTTCATTTTTAAAGTCTGCATCACTCTTTTTTCGAGTCCTTCGTTTGAAATTTTTCTAAGAAGATCTTCTTCTGTATTTTCCGCTCCTTTTATAAAAACTGGTAGTATCGGATTTTTAATTTCAGGCTTAAATGAACACCTTTGAGAAATTTCAATTGTATTTAATAAAGTTTCTGGAAGATCATGGAATAAAGATTCCATTTCATCAACAGACTTAAAATAATGTTGATCAGAAAATCTATATCTATCCAATTGTGATACAAATTGCTTCTTTTCTATACAGCTTAATGCATCATGAGCCTCATAATATTCTGGTGACTCAAAGTAGACCTCATTAGTGGCGACTAAAGGTAATGTATTATCATAAGCTAAATTAAGAAGTGAATTTTCATTTTTTTTATTTGAATTTCCTAGTCTTTGGATCTCTATATATAGATTATCATTAAATTGCTCTTTTAAATTATGTATAAATTGATTTGCATGAGATATTTTTCCTGAATTAAGGATGATCTCAATTAAATTATTTCTTCCACCAGTTAATGCAATCAAGCCTTCTTTACTATTATATATATCAGATAGATTTACAGCATTGTTGTCTGGATATTTTGTATATGATAAGGAACTAAGCTCTAAAAGATTCTGGTAACCCTGTAGATTTTTTGCAAATAAATTTAAAAAGAAATACTTATTATCTAAGTTTGACGTATCTAAATTGTATTCATTAGGTATGCTGATTTTAATATTGCACCCAATTAATGGCTGAACACCATAGCTTGATATTTTATCACTAAATTCTAATGCACCAAACATGTTATTAGTGTCTGTAATTCCTACTGAAGGCATTTGAAAAGACTCACATAATTCTGCAATACGATTGATTGTTATTGCTCCTTGAGATAAGGAATATTCTGTTTTATTTGTGAGGTGTACAAAATTAGTCATCAGACTAATTTTATCTGGTGATCTGATTTACTTGCAAGTTCCAAATTATGAGTAGCCATAATTAATGTAATTTTCTGTGAATAAACAAAGTCAATAAGGTACTCAAATACATCATTGCTTGTATTTTTATCAAGATTTCCTGTTGGTTCATCGGCTATAATAACTTTAGGCTCATTGATTATCGCTCTAGCAATTGCTACTCTTTGTTGTTCTCCCCCTGATAAATCTTTTGGTAAATGATTAATACGGTCACTTAAACCAAGGATATCTAAACATTTAAAAGCCAATTCATGAGCATCCTTTTTATTGTCTCCTAAAAGTATTCGGGGAATAGTAACATTTTCAATCGCTGTAAAATCTGAAAAAAGATTATTAGATTGGTAAACAAATCCAATTTTATCTCTTCGAATAAGATTTTGCTTTGCATCATTGATATTCTTTAAATTTTCATTAAAGAGAAAAATATCTCCACTATCAGCTGTATCTATAAGTCCAATAACATTTAATAGTGTAGATTTTCCTGATCCAGATGGTCCAATTACTGCTATAAATTTACCTTCCTGTATAGTTGCATTTAAGTTTTCAATTACCGGTATTAATGAGCCTCCCTGAGAATATGATTTTGAAATATTTTCTAATTTAATAATAGTTTCAGGCATTGCTAAATATATCCTTGATTTTCATTTTTGAAGCAACTCTGGATGGGTATATAGTTGCTAATAGTGAAATGATTATTGAAAATACAAATATGAAAAATATTTGATTATAATCAATGATGGTTGGGATTTTATCAATAAAATAAAATTGTGATGGAAATAAATTTAAGTTAAATAAATTATTGAGTATCTGCCTTATATTTTCTAAATTTAATGTAACAATAATTCCTAACAATGAACCAATTAAACTTCCAGCTACTCCTATTAAAGAGCCTATTATTATAAATATTCTTAAAATTGAAATATTGGATGTGCCAATCGTTTTAAGAATAGCAATTTCATTTGCTTTATTTTTAACTAAAATAAAAAGACATGTAATAACATTGAATGCAGCTACTATTATAATTAACGATAAGATAATAAACATAACGTTTCTCTCAATTGATAAGGTTTCAAAGAAAAAAGCATTAACCTGTTTCCAGTCTCTCGAATAAAATAATTCTTTTTCTTTAATTATTTCGTTAACTTGATTACTTATCTTATCCGTATAAGAAGAGCTTTTAAGATGAATTTCAATTGCAGAAATTCTATTATTAACTCCATAAATTTTTTGCATTTCTTTTAAATTAAGGAATGCATAATTACTATCATACTCACTCATCCCCGTATCAAAATACCCTCCAACATTAATCAATCGAGATTTGGGAAGTTGGCCAAATGGAGAATTTACAGAACTAGATGTATATAATTTAATTTGTGATCCTATTTCTACATTTAATCGTTCTGCTAATTTAGACCCAAGGTAAATTTCATTTAACATGAATTTATTAGAGTCATCTTTTTTATTCTTAAAATTATAATAATCCATATTTTCTGAGTTGAATGATTTAAGAATAATTCCTCGAGTTTGAGAATTTGCTGAAATCAAAACTTGATCAGAAATATTAGCGTCAATAAACTCTATCTCATCAATAGATGAAAAGATTTGAGATATATCCTCAAAATATTTTTCATAATTATTTATGTAGATATGGCCATTAAATCCTATAATTCGATTTTCAAGCTCATATCGAAACCCATTCATTACTGACATAGTTATAATCAGTGTGGCAACACCAATGCATATACCAAAAAAAGAGAACCATGATATAATTGAAAGAAGCCCCTCTGACCTCAATGGCTTTATATAACGAAACGCAATAAATCTTTCAAAACTATTAAAAGGCACTTTATTTATTTATTAATTATTCTTAAAAAAAGAAGTTATATTTTCTATGTTTACTTCTGAAATATCACCTGTTTTTCTATTTTTTACTTCAAGAATAGAGTCATTTTTAGATTTATTCCCCACAATGACTTGATATGGAAGCCCTATTAAATCCATTCTTGAAAACTTAACACCTGGGTTATCGGCTTTATCATCATAAAGCACATCAAAGCCAGCACTCAGTAATTTTTCATAAACACTATCGGAAATAGAAGTAATATCACCGTCTTTTTGCTTTAGGTTAATTATACCAATGTCGTATGGAGATACTGATTTAGGCCAAATTATTCCTTTTTCATCATTAGAAGACTCAATTATCGCACCAACTAACCTAGAAATTCCAATTCCATAAGAGCCCATAAATACAGTTGCTTGCTTACCATCTTTATTTAAAACATTCGCTTTCATTGCTTCTGAATATTTAGTACCAAAGCTAAATATATGACCTACTTCAATACCTTTAGATTTAGTTTGATTTTCATTTGAAACATTTTTATCAAAGTCATCTTGATTAAACTTATCATCAGAGACTGCGTATAATGCTTTATATGAGTTAACCAAACCCGATAAATCTTCTGAATAATTAATATTAAATAGCTCATTTTCTTGCTCAAGTAGTTTATTATCAAAATAAATATCAGACTCACCTGTTTTAGATATTATTATAAATTCATGAGATAAATCTCCACCTATTGGCCCTGTTTCTGCCGCCATCGGTATTGCTTTTAGTTCTAGTCTTTGAAAAGTTTTTAAATAACAAACAAAAAATTTATTATAAGATATCTTACTTTGCAGCTTATCAAGATCAAATGAATAAGCATCTTTCATTAAAAATTCTCTTCCTCTCATTACCCCAAACCTTGGTCTAAGCTCATCACGAAATTTCCATTGGATGTGATATAGCAACTGAGGAAGCTCTTTATATGACTTTATCGATCGCCTAAAGATATCTGTTACTTGCTCTTCATTTGTTGGGCCATAGAGCATCTCTCTATCTTGTCTATCATTAATTCTGAGCATTTCTTTTCCATAGTCTTCATACCTTCCACTTTCTTTCCATAAATCTGCAGGCTGAATTGTGGGCATTAGAATCTCATTTACGCCCGCGGCATCTTGCTCTTCTCTCACAATATTTTCAATCTTTTTTAAAACTCTTAAGCCTAGTGGTAGCCATGAATAAATTCCTGAGCTTGATTGAGAAATCATACCAGCACGCATCATTAGTTGATGTGAAACAATTTCAGCGTCACTTGGAGATTCTTTTAAAACTGGAAGGAAGTAATTAGTTAATCTCATTTATATAAAAAGTATTCATAATAAACATTAAAAATCCATCATTGTTTAGAAGCAAGAAAACAACGAACCATAAGATAACAGAAATAATTGTAGTTATGATGAATTTTTTTAATAAATGTGGATTATTAGGAGCGCCACGATCGTTTCCTTCGTATTCGGTGGCATTAGAAGCATTAGTATCAATGCTTATTGGCAATAAAATAAATAATATTAGCCACCAAATTATTAGAAAAAGAATAATTGAGCCTGTAAGTCCCAATTTAAGCTTCTTCTAATTCAATCATTGTCCCATTACAGCTTTTTGGATGCAGAAAGACTACTGGTTTTCCGTGTGCACCAATTTTAGGCTCTCCAGTTCCAGTGATGGCTATTTCATGATCATTTAATCTTTTGACAGCATCGTTTATATCTTCAACTTCAATACATATATGATGCATTCCACCCTTTGGATTTTTATTAATAAAATTTTCTATAGGTGAACCTTCGCCTAATTTTTCAAGCAATTCTATTTTAGTATTACCAAGATCTATAAAGACAGTAGTTACACCATGATCAGGTTGTTCAACTGGATCTGAGACTTTAGCTCCAAAAATATTCTTATATTGTTCAGCGGCTTCTTGAATATTTGGTACTGCAATAGCAATGTGATTTAATTTTCCCAGCATGTTAAATATGTACTATTTCTATATTGGTTAAAGGTTTTTTCTTTAATGATCTAAATATAGTATTTTTTGCTAAGCTTTCTAGTTTTTTGTGCATTTTTTTATCATTTGAGTTTATATTTTTTGGAGTATTAAAAAAATCATAGATTTCTTCTTCTAAATTTATAATAAAATCTTCTTCATCATCATTATCACTGATTACACCGTAAGTAGATATAATTGGTGCTTTATGTAATTGTGATTTTTTATTTAAAATACAAGTTATATTCAATGAACCATTAAAATTCATTATTCGTCTTTCATTTAAATGATAACTATCACTATCAACTAATCTATTACCATCCAAATAAAGTCTACCTGTTGTACATTGATCCATTACATAAGGTCTACCTGGAGCTAATTGCAAAATATCACCATTTGATACTAGTGTTGGATTTTCAACTTGTAGCTCCTTCGCTAATTCATAATGCGACTTTAAATGCCTGTATTCACCGTGTACTGGAACTGATATCTTAGGTTTTACATGATTATACATATCAATAACTTCATCACGACATGGATGACCAGATACATGTATATCTGCGTCGTATTCAGTAATTACATCAGCCCCAAGTTCTGATAAGGTGTTAAACATTGCATACAGTTTTTTTTCATTTCCAGGAATGATTTTTGATGAAAATATCACAGTATCACCCTGATTAATTTCAACATTAGGAAAATCTCTATTGGCAATTCTCATCATTGCTCCACGAGGTTCACCTTGACTACCCGTACATAAGTATAAAAGTTCACTGCCTTTTTTCTTTTTTGCTTCTTTTTCATTTAGGATGATATTTACATTTTCTAATATTCCATTTTCTCTCGCGACAGATATCATTCTGTGCATTGATCTACCTAAAACAACAAGAGATCTATTGCTCTCTTTCGCGGCAACTGCAACAGATTCTAATCTTGCTACATTTGATGCAAATGAAGTCACGAATATTTTAGATTTAATATTTTTGACAACATTAACTAAATTTTTTCTTACAGTAGACTCAGAACCTGATCTACCAGCAGTTAGTACATTTGTTGAGTCACAAACCATCGCCAATATCTCAGTATTATCATTAAGTAGCTTGTTAAAATTAATTGGATTTCCTAACATTGGATCTTGATCAATTTTCCAATCACCTGTGTGATAAATGGTTCCTAATGAAGTTTTAATGAAAAGCGAATTAGGCTCTGGTATAGAATGTGTAAGTGTTGATAATTGTATTTCAAATGGTCCTATTTTAAAATTAGATTCTAAATCAACAATATTTAGATATTCATCAATATTTATTCCCCTTTCATTAAATTTAAGTTTGATAATTGATGCTGTAAAGCTTGAAGCATATATTTTACACTCTAAGTCAGGCCATAAATATGCAAGTCCTCCTACATGATCTTCATGCGCATGTGTAATAAAAATTCCATCTAAATCTTCTTTTCTTTCTTTTATAAAGCCATGATCTGGCATAATCACATCAACACCACCTAAAGTATCATCGCCAAATGTAATACCTACATCAACCAATAACCATTTCATATCATCAATATGAGAACCATATCCATAGCAATTCATATTCATTCCAATTTCACCAGTTCCACCTAATGGAAGAAAAACAAGTTTATTTTTACTTTTTGTATTCATTATAAATAATATTTAATCCCTTCAATGTTAAGTCGGGTTCGTAATACTGTATCTGAGATAAATCATCTCTGAATATTCCTGACAGCCCTCCCGTTGCAATTATATTTGCATCTTCAAAACCATTTTGCTTTTTTAATCTATCTATTAATCCTCCAACTAAACTTACATAACCCCAGTAAATTCCAGACTCTATTGCCGAAGCGGTATCTTTTCCAATCAGTTTTTCAACTTTCTTAATCTCTATTAATGGAAGTTTCGCTGTATTATGAGCAAGAGACTGAATTGAAAGATTTACTCCTGGGCATATTATTCCACCAATGTATGAACCTCTTAAATTCACAAGATCAAAAGTGGTGGCGGTTCCAAAATCAATTATTATTAAAGGACTATTATATAGATTTAATCCTGCATATGAATTAATCAAGCGATCAACACCAACTTCATATGGCTTATCTACATCAACTTTAATTAAATTAGCCAAATACTCATTGTCAATTTCAACTATATTTAAATCTTGATGATTTTTGATAAAATTTATGAGTGATAAAATCGTATCTGGGACTACACCAGAAATAAAACAATCAACGCAATCATTTTTGATAAAATTATTTATTTTTTTGTAAGTTTCACTATCAATACTGGAAACATCTTTATTGAAGACTTTTGTCTCAATTCGAAGCTGTTCAACTAAATCCAAATTATTAAATTTACCGAATAATATATTTGTATTTCCAATATCTACTAATATATGCATATTTTTATTTTCTAATTGAGATCTCTCCTGAATTAAATTTTTTGATCTCATTTTTTATTTTAAGTTTAATCTCGTAGCTATCGCTTAATCCTGCTAAGATTCCTGTCTCAGCACGTCCCAAATGATTGAATTCGACATCTTTATTCAATTTCCATAACTTTGACAAGGTATATTCCCTAAAATGATCAATTGATCTCTCATTGAAATAATTGAGATTTGTATGAATTTTTTCTTTTAATACATCAAAAAAATTCTCTAATAGATTGTCTGTTTTTGAAGTCAAATTATTAAGAGATACCGTCTGATGATCAAGATTCTCTGGAGATGATATTATGTTTACTCCAATGCCAATAATTGAAAAATTATTATCACTATTTAATTGGTTTTCAATCAATACTCCTGATAATTTTGAGTTCTCAAATAATATATCATTTGGCCATTTTATTTTTAAGGAAGTTTCATTATCTAAAAACAAGCTGACTGACTGATGAATGGATACAGCAATCACGCATGATAACATTGGAATAATATTCAGTTTCCAAGATATAGGGGTCAATAAAGTAGTAAATAGATTTCCTTCATCAGAAACCCAGTTATTTTTATTTCTTCCTCTGCCTTTTGTCTGTTTTTTGGCTCTAAACCAAATTGGATCACTAATCTCACCTATAATATTTAAATGCTCTCGTGCGGCTGAATTTGTACTATCTATTTCATTGAACAACTTAACTTCAGCATTATTTATATTAATCATCTGAATTAAAAAAATGTCTTAGCTGCATAATTTCCAATATTAAGTATCGGACTTGGATAGACAAAAAAGAGAATTACTATTCCAGATGATATGAAAAAAATTAAATTAAGAGAGCTTGAATTAAATTCATCAAATTTTTCAGAAGGTTCATCAAAATATATAATTTTTACAATCCTTAAATAATAAAATGCAGAAACAACACTCGCTACAATCCCAACAACAGCTAATAAATAAAGATCATTCTTAATCGCCGACATAAAAATATAAAATTTACCAAAGAACCCTGCTAGTGGTGGAATCCCTGCTAATGAGAACATGCTGAGAGCAATTAAAATTGCATAAAATGGGTTATGTCTATAAAGACCAGAGAGATCGTCAATATTTTCACAGTATTCATCTTTTCTTTTCATCATAAGAATAAATGAGAAAACGGAAACATTCATTACCAAGTATATAATTAAATAAATTATAAGAGACTGGACTCCTTCAAAATTGAAACAAGCCATTCCTATTAGAATATAACCAATGTGGCCAATAGAGCTGTAGGCCATTAATCGCTTTATATTTGATTGGGCGATAGCTGCAAAAGCTGCAAAGATCATTGACGCAATTGATAAGAAAATTATAATTTGTTGCCAATCGGCAGCTGTTTCACCAAATGAAGAATATAAAAATCTAAGAAATAATGCTACTGCCGCAACTTTTGGCGCTAAAGCAAAAAAACCTGTAACAGGTGTTGGTGCACCTTGATAAACATCTGGTGTCCACATATGAAATGGAACCGCAGAAACTTTAAAGGCTAAACCTGAGCATACAAAAACAATGCCTATTAAAAGTCCCAGACTATCTTTATCGTACGTAGCTGAAATTAAGCTAAAGTTTGTATTGCCTGTAAACCCGTAGATGTATGAGACTCCAAAAAGAAGCAAACCAGATGAAAGGGCTCCAAGTATAAAGTATTTTATACCAGACTCTGAAGATTGCAGACTATTCCTGTTTAACGAAGCTAAAACATACAAGCTTAGACTCTGTAATTCTAATCCTATAAACATTGCCAATAAATCATTGGATGAAACCATTACCATCATCCCAAGTGAAGCAAAACTGATTAAAATTGGAAATTCATATATATCAATATTTAATTTTCTTCTTGATGATGAAAACATTAACAATGTAGAAGCTGAGCCTATAAGTATTAACACCTTTATTGTTTTTGAAAATTCATCATTCACAAAACTATTATTAAAACCAAATGATGACGGCTGATAAATAACAAGCACGGCTGTAAAAATAATAAGCAAGAAAGTGAGTAGATTTATAATATTTATCCTTCTATAAAATAGCCCTACCATCAATAAAAGGGTTGATGACAAAAACAGAAATATTTCTGGTAATATAATAGTGAAAATACCCATCAATTCATCTTTCCATTTATTATTTCTAAAGTTAGCTGGCTTGAAGGCTCAATTAACTCTAAGACTGGTATGGGATAAATACCGATTAAGATTGTCAGTAATATCAATGGAACAAAAATTATAATTTCTCGAGACGATAAATCTAAAATATCCTTTAAATCATCCTTTATTAATTGGCCAAAAATAATTTTTCGATATAGCCATAAAGAATAAGTAGCAGCTAAGACAACGCCCGTTGTTGCAAAAACAGCAAAATAAGTATTTACAGAAAAAATAGAAAGTAAAACTAAGAATTCACCAACAAAACCACTTGTTCCTGGTAGCCCAAGACTAGCAAGAATAAAAATCATGAATGAAAAAGAGTACAGTGGCATTCTGTTAACAAGCCCACCATATCTTTCAATTTCTCTTGTATGTATCCTATCATAAACCACACCAACACATAAAAATAATGCTGCAGAAACAATTCCATGGCTGATCATTTGTATAATAGCACCTTCAATCCCTTGAATTGTGAAAGTAAATATACCCAATGTGACAAAACCCATATGAGCAACAGATGAATATGCTATCAATTTTTTCATATCTTCCTGAACCAGTGCAATTAATGATGTGAATATAATGGCTATTATGCTTAATGCATAAATCATAGGTGCAAAATAGTGAGATGCATCAGGAAACATTGTAATTGAGAAGCGAATAAATCCATACCCCGCTAATTTTAATAAGACACCTGCCAGTATTACTGACCCTGCAGTCGGTGCTTCAACGTGTGCATCGGGCAACCACGTATGAAATGGCCACATAGGAATCTTAACAACAAAGGATGCAAAAAAAGCAAGCCATAAAATAATTTGAGCATCATAGCTAAATTCATGCTGCAATAGAACTGGTATGCTTGACGTTCCAACTTCCCAATACATAAATATGACCGCTAAAAGCATAAAAACAGAACCTGCTAGGGTATAAAGAAAAAACTTAAATGTTGAATAAATCCTTCTTTCACCTCCCCAAATACCAATAATTAAAAACATTGGTATTAAGCCGCCTTCAAAGAAAAGATAAAATAATATCAAATCCATTGATATAAAGACCCCAATCATGAAAGTTTCTAAAGCTAAAAAAGCAATAAGATATTCTTTCATAGAAAATTTAATATTGTTATAACTAGCTAATATGCAAATTGGGACTAGAAATGTTGTTAAGACAACAAATAATATTGAGATACCATCAACTCCTACTTGATAACTAATGGTATCGCCAAGCCAATAATATTTTTCTACAAATTGAAAATTAGGATCAAGTTGATTAAAATTAAATAAGACAACTAATGAGATGATAAAATTTAGAAAAGATACCCAAAGAGCAGTTTGCTTTAAATTAGCATCACTCTCTGAGTTACTTGATATAAATGTTAAGAGCAAGATTCCTATAACAGGTAAGATTAATAGGATAGATAAGATGGGTAATTCATTCATTTAGATAACAAAAATAAAATAAGTAATAAGAAAAGACAGGCCAATTAAAATTGAAAATGCATAATGATAAATGAAGCCTGTTTGAATACTTCTTGCTTTTTCAGATATCTTTAAAACCATACTAGCGATACCATTTGGCCCGAAACCATCGATAAAGTAGCCATCTATTATTTTCCAGAAAAATTTACCAATACCCCTTGCAGGGATAACAAAAACATACTGATAAAGTTCATCAAAATACCATTTATTAAGTAAGAATTTATATAAAGGCTCATTTAAAGAGGCCACAGCAGCTGGTAATTTTGTATTTTTTAAATACATGTACCAAGCAATAATAAAACCAAGAATACCCAGCATTGCAGGGAGATAGTATATTAAAAAAGGTATGTGGTGATGCTCATGATGATGAATAGCAATTGAATGATCCCAAAATTCAACACTTGCTCCTCCAATGAAATATGACTTAAAAATATATCCAAATGATAAAGCGCCAATTGCAAGAATAAATAAAGGTATTAACATTACATATGGTGACTCATGGACTTCTCTAAATTTCTGCTCTTCCATTCTAGTGTTCCCATTAAATGTAAGAAACATCAATCTCCAAGAATAAAATGACGTCATGACGACGCCCAGTGTTCCTAAAAAATATGCATAATTGGAAAACATAGCATCAGATAAGTATGCAGCCTCTATTATGGCGTCCTTTGAATAAAAGCCAGATGTAAATGGAAATCCCATTAAGGAGATAGTGCCAACTACCATCATGGCATGTGTTAATGGAGTAAAAATATATATTCCACCCATTTTTCTTATATCTTGCTCTTCATGAACTGAGTGTATTACCGAACCGGCACCTAGAAAGAGCAATGCTTTAAAAAATGCATGGGTAAATAAATGGAACATCGCAGCACCGTAAGCGCCTAAGCCTGCTGCAAAAAACATATAGCCCAATTGACTGCAGGTCGAGTATGCAATTACACGCTTGATATCATTTTGAACTAGGCCAATTGTAGCAGCAAAGAAAGCTGTGGACGCACCTACTAAAGTTACAAATGAAGAGGCTTCCACTGATAGATCAAAAAGAGGAGAACATCTCACTACTAAGAAAACGCCGGCTGTGACCATCGTAGCCGCATGGATTAAAGCTGATACAGGTGTTGGTCCCTCCATTGCATCCGGTAACCATGTATGAAGGAATAACTGAGCTGATTTTCCCATGGCACCAATAAATAAAAGAAAGCAAATTAATGTAATTGCATTAATATCATATCCAATAAAGTTGAAATTTGTTTCATTAAATTTTTCTGCATTTTCAAAAACAACTTGATAATCAATAGAACCGAAAACCATATAAATTGTAAAGATACCAAGCGCTAAACCAAAATCTCCTACACGATTAACAATAAATGCTTTAATTGCAGCAGCATTGGCAGAAGGTTTTTTATACCAGAAGCCAATAAGAAGATAAGAAGCAAGACCGACGCCCTCCCATCCAAAAAATAATTGTAAGAAATTATCTGCTGTAACCAGCATAATCATTGCAAATGTAAACAATGATAAATATCCCATAAATCTTGGTTTACTATCGTCATGAGACATATAGCCAATTGAATAAATATGAACAAGAGCTGAAACAGAAGTTATAACAACGAGCATTACTCTTGTTACGGCATCAATATACAAAGACCAGTTTACAGAAAGGTCACCAGATGTGATCCAAGTAAATAAAGTAAACTTGTATACTTGGGGGTCTGATAGATTAATAACAAATAAATAAAATGATAAAATCGCTGAAATTGAAATAAATAAAGACGTAACAATTTGAGTGATACGATCTATTGTTTGGTCGCTCTTAAAGAAAGAAAATAAACAAGAAATAACAAAACCAAAAAGAGGTAAAAGAACAATCGAGTGAATCATTATAACATCATCCTTTCAAGCTATTGATTTTCTCAATTTCAATAGTCCCAGCATTTCTATTATATATCACCAATATTGCTAAACCTATTGCGGCTTCAGCAGCAGCAACAGTTAAAACAAATAAAGAAATTATCTGTCCTGTAAGATCGCCTAAGAAATAAGAAAAAGAAACTAGATTGATATTGACTGATAGAAGAATGATCTCGATTGACATTAATATAATTATTACGTTTTTTCTGTTGAGAAAAATACCAATAACCCCGATGCTAAAAAGAAGTGCTGACAATATTAAAAACTGATTTAATTCAATCATTATATATCAACTCCTTCATTTGATTTAGGATCGACCATCGTTATGGTTGATTTATATTTACGATCTAATTGAGATTGAATTGATTGTCTTTTTACGCCCTCACGAGTCCTTAGAGTCAAAACAATTGAGCCAATCATGGCAACAAGTAAAATAACACCCGAAAGTTGAAAATATAAAATATAATCTGTGTATAGGATGGACCCAATAGCCTCTGTATTTGTTAAATTTTCAAATTTTATCATTGGATTAACTAAGATTTGAATATTTGAGAGATCAAATTTGGTATTAATGAGAACTATAATTAGTTCAGATATAAAAACCACACCTACAAAAAATCCAATTGGTAAATATTGAAGAATATTATTCTTATCGAGGCTTATTTTAAAATCTAACATCATAACAACAAATAAAAATAAAACTGCGACAGCTCCTACGTAAACGATAATTAAAATCATTGCCAGAAACTCAGCGTGTAAAATTATAAAAAGCCCTGCACCATTAAAGAATGTTAAAATTAAAAATAATACTGAATGAACTGGATTTTTTGAGGTAATCACCATCAAAGAAGAAAGGAGAATAACAGTTGAAAATATATAAAATGATAACAAGGATGCTGTCATTTTCTATCTATACTCCGCATCTTTTTTTAGATTTTCGGCAATTGCGCTTTCCCACTTATCACCATTATCTAAGAGCTTCTCTTTTGTATAATAAAGTTCTTTTCTAGTTTCAGTGGAAAATTCAAAATTAGGTCATTGAACAATTGCATCTACCGGACAAGATTCTTCACATAATCCACAATAAATACATTTTACCATATCAATATCATATCTAGTTGTTCTTCTCGTTCCATCATCTCGCGGTTCAGATTCAATAGTTATGGCTTGAGCTGGACAAACTGCCTCACATAATTTGCAGCCAATGCATCGTTCTTCACCACTTGGGTATCGCCTCAAAGCATGTTCTCCTCTAAACCTTGGGCTTAATTTTCCTCGTTCATAAGGGTAGTTTAATGTGGCTTTCTTTTTGAAGAAATATTTCTGTGCTAATATGTAAGCCTTAATAAAGTCGATGAGCAGAAAAGATTTTATAAAATTAATAATTTTCATGAAAATACAGGAGCTAGATTGAAGAAAAATAAAACGCTAGAGGTAACCACAACAGCTAATAATGAAAGAGGCAAAAATACTTTCCAACCAAGTCTCATTAATTGATCATATCGATACCGTGGAACAAAGGCTTTGACCATCGATATCATATAAAAAATCACCATCATCTTAACTAAAAACCATATAAAACCAGGTATAAGGTTGAATGGAGCTACATCAATGGGTGGATACCATCCGCCAAAGAACATGATGGTCATCATTGCGCACATCAGTAAGATATTTATGTACTCACCTAGAAAAAAAAGGAGAAATGGCATAGCGGAATATTCTGTTTGATAGCCGGCTACAAGCTCGGACTCTGCTTCAGGTAAATCGAATGGCGGTCTGTTTGTTTCCGCAAGCGCTGAGATAAAAAAAACAACAAACATTGGGAACAAAGGAATAAAGAACCAAATATTTTTTTGAGCATAAACAATTTCTGAGAGGTTTAGAGAACCAACGCACATTAATACTGTTACAATTACAAATCCTATAGAAACCTCATATGAAACCATTTGAGCTGCAGATCGTAATGCCCCTAAAAAGGGGTATTTACTATTTGATGCCCAACCAGCCATCAGGATTCCATAAATTCCTAAAGAGCTCATAGCAAATATATATAAAACTCCAACATTTATATCAGATAAAACAATATTTTCTTGAATAGGAATAACTGCCCAAGCTGCTATTGCTAACGTCGAAGTTAATATTGGTGCAACAAAATAAATAGTTTTATCAGCTCCATCTGGAATAATGATTTCTTTAAACAAAAATTTTAATCCATCGGCTGGTATTTGAAATAAACCAAAAGGTCCAACTACATTTGGTCCTTTTCTTTTTTGAACAGCTGCCCATATTTTTCTATCCGCAAATAAAACGATGACTACACCTAAAAGCAATGGAACAAAAATAAGAAGACAGAGACCAACAATAAAAAATAAATGAAAAAGGTTCTCAGAAATTAGAGCTATCATATAGCTTTTCCATTTCTTAACTCTTTACGGATTTGACTACATTCAGCCATAGTCTTCGATAATCTTGATATTGAGTCAGTTAAGTAAAAATCTTTAATCATTGATCCAATTTCTTTATTATCAAATGAAATTTTTGATGCTTTATTTGCAAGCAATCTTTTGTAAGGCCTATCAGCAGATACTTGATTAAATAAATCTGGATATTGATTTTTAATTTTTTTACGAACATCGTCCAATGTCACAAAACCCCAATTCAAATTAAGCATTTCACTAATTTGATTAATAATTTTCCAATCAGTTTTTGCCTCACTTGGTGGAAAACTTGCCTGATAGGCATATTGAAGTCTGCCTTCAGTATTAATATAAATCGCGTCTTTTTCAGTGTAAGCTGCAGAAGGAAGAATTAAGTCTGAATTACTTGCGCCTCTATCGCCATGTGAGCCCATGTAAATAATTTTTGTGTTTTGAAATTTACTATAATCAATCTCATCCGCTCCAAATGAAAATAAAAGTTTTAAAGACCCATTCTCTGCATCTGCATATATATCTTTTAGTGATCTGCTGGATTGATAACAGCCCATATCTAACGCACCGATTCTTGACGCTGATAATTGAAGAGTATTAACACCGTTCCATGAAGAGTCTAAGAAAGAATATTGATGAACAATATCTTCTATTAGCGAATAAGCATTAAGACTATCATCACGACTCAATACTGATTGACCAATAATAATCATTGGCTTTTTTGCTTTGTCTAGAATCTTACAAAAATTATTTTCACCATCAGAAATAGATTTTAAGATATTCAGGTCATTTCCTAAATGTTCATAATCAAAAGTAAGATCAAATTTTTCACCAATCAATCCAATAGGAATATTTTTATTCAATAAGTGCTTTCGTATTCGAGTATTTATTATAGGAGCTTCTTCTCTGACATTGCTACCAATTATTAATATGCAGTCGCTTTCCTCAATTCCATTAATTGTTGAATTAAATAGATATTGGGAACGATCTGAATATGGAAGTCTCACCCCTTCTTGCCTACATTCAATTTTTTTAATATTTAATGATTCTGATAGTTGTTTAATTAAATATGATGTTTCAAGATCAATGAAATCTCCCACAAGAAAAGCAATTTCATCAGGTTTGTGATTTTTCATAAATGACAAACACTCATTTAACGCATCATTCCAATCAGTGGCGTTCAGATTTCCATCATGTCTTACGTAAGGGGTATCTAGTCTCTGATTCAATAAACCATCACAAGCATATCTGGATTTATCAGAGATCCATTCTTCATTAATATCTTCATTCAAACGTGGAAGTATTCGCTTAACTTTCCATCCATAAGTATCAACTCTTATATTTGAGCCCACTGCATCCATGACATCGATTGTTTCAGTTTTTTTTAGTTCCCATGGTCTTGCTTCAAATTGATAAGGTTTTGATGTTAGTGCTCCCACTGGACAGAGATCAATCACGTTTGCTGACATTTCAGAGTCAATCGACTTTTCGAGATAGGTGGTAATTTCCATATTTTCACCACGATTTACTGCTCCTATTTCTTCAACTCCAGCAACTTCCTCTGAAAACCGAATACATCTGGTACAATGAATGCACCGTGTCATATATGTTTTGATCAAAGGACCCATATATTTTTCTTCGACTGAACGTTTATTTAAATCAAATCTTGATTTACCAGAGCCATAGGCAACAGTTTGGTCTTGTAGATCACACTCTCCACCTTGATCACATACAGGGCAATCCAAAGGGTGATTGATTAACAAAAATTCCATCACACCCTCTCTAGCTTTTTTAACTTTTTGTGTATTGGTATGAATTGACATCCCCTCATTTACCGGCATAGCACAAGACGCTACAGGCTTGGGTGATCCTTCTACATCAACTAGGCACATTCGACAATTTCCCGCTATAGACAAACGATCATGGTAACAGAATCTAGGTATTTCTCTCCCAGCTTCCTCACACGCTTGAAGTATCGTCATGTCATCACGAACTTCAATTTCTGTTCCATCAACTTTTATTTTTGCCATTATGCTGCTCTAATTTTTTTTATTAACTGCTCTTCTATTTCATCTCTAAAATGTCGAAATAAACCTTGAATTGGCCATGCTGCAGCATCACCTAGAGCACAAATCGTGTGACCTTCAACTTGCTTTGTAACATCTAGTAATCGATCAATTTCACCAGGGCTGGCTTCACCAGCTGCAATTTTTTCCATCATCCTCCACATCCATCCAGTGCCCTCTCTGCATGGAGTACATTGACCACAGCTTTCATGCTTATAAAATCTAGATATTCGAGCTATTGCTTTTACAAGATCTGTTGATTGATCCATAACAATGACAGCTGCTGTTCCTAAGCCACTCTTAACAGAAGATAGCGAGTCAAAATCCATCGAAACATTGTCACAAACTGACTTTGGTATCATTGGAACAGATGATCCACCTGGAATAATAGCTTTTAAATTGTTCCAACCACCTCTCACACCCCCCGCATGTTTTTCTATAAGTTCTTTTAAAGGTATGCCCATTTCTTCTTCAATATTACACGGAGTATTTACATGTCCTGATATACAGAAGACTTTCGTACCGGTATTTTTAGTTTTTCCAAGAGAACTAAACCAAGACCCGCCTCTGCGTAATATTGTTGGTACAACGGCTATCGTTTCAACATTGTTAACTGTTGTCGGTGACCCATATAAGCCTTTATTAGCTGGGAAAGGAGGCTTAAGTCTTGGTTGGCCTTTTTTCCCTTCAAGACTTTCAAGAAGAGCAGTTTCTTCTCCACAAATATACGCTCCAGCTCCCCTATGAAGATAAATATTAAAATTCCATCCTGAGTTGCATGCGTTCTTTCCAATAAGACCAGCTTCATATGCTTCATCAATTGCTTTTTGTAAGACAACACTCTCATTAAAATATTCGCCTCGAATATAAATATAACAATCGTGTGCATTCATTGCAAAACCAGCCAGTAGACATCCTTCAAGCAGTTTATGAGGTTCGTTTCTAATCATATCTCTATCTTTACAGGTACCAGGTTCTGACTCATCAGCATTCACAACTAAATAATTATTTTTGTTTGCGTCCTTTGGCATGAAAGACCATTTTAAACCCGTGGGGAAACCTGCACCACCTCGTCCACGTAGCTCAGATTTTTTTACTTCGTCTATTATCCAATCTGATCCTTTTTTAATAAAGTCAATCGTTTGATCCCAATCACCTCGAGACTGAGCTTCTCTAAGAGAATAGGTTTGATCCCCATACAAATTAGTAAAAATTTTATCTTTAGCTTTTAACATATTCCTCCGCTCTTGATCCTTTGCGGCCTATTTGAGATCCTATAGGAGATAGATTTCCATCAATAAATGACTGCAATACATTTTTTGTGTTTTCATAGTTTAAGTCTTCGTAAAAATCATCGTTGATTTGAACTAAGGGTGCATTAACACATGCTCCCAAACACTCCACTTCCATCCATGAAAATAATCCATCATTAGATAATTCATTTTGTTTTTCAGAAATAATTTCTTTACATGCTTTTACCACTTCATCGGAACCTTTTAACCAACAAGGTGTAGTAGTGCATACTTGAACAAAGTATTTTCCAACTGGCGTTGTATAATACATTGAATAGAATGTAACTATTTCATAAACTTTTATGTAAGGCATCTCAAGATGTGAAGCTACATGCTCAATTGCTGACTTGCTAAGCCAGCCACCATTTTGTCTTTGAGCAATATCTAGCAAAGACATCACAGAACTTTGTTTTCGGTCTTCAGGATATTTACTGAGTTCAAACTTTACTTTATCTAAACTTTCAGCATTAAATGAAAATGTTTCAGTCATCTATCTATCAACTTCCCCAAACACAATTGCTAGAGATCCTAGTATCGCAGGAACATCTGCTAGTAAATGTCCTTTTGATAATAGATTGAACGCTTGTAAATGAGCAAATCCAGGAGCTCTAATTTTGCATCGATAAGGCCTACTTGTATTATCTGAAATTAAATATACCCCAAACTCTCCCTTTGGAGCCTCTACAGCTGTATAAATTTCACCTTCAGGAACATGAAAGCCTTCAGTAAAAAATTTAAAGTGATGAATAATGGCTTCCATTGACTCTTTCATCTCAGCCCGTTTTGGGGGAGCTATTTTAGTATCCCTATTAATGACTTCTCCACTCGGCATGTTATTAATGCACTGTGTCATAATCTTTACGCTCTCTCTCATCTCATCCATTTGACATAAATAGCGATCATAACAATCACCATTTTTTCCAATTGGAACTTTAAAATCAAAGTCTTCATAAGAATCATAAGGTTGAGATCGTCTTAAATCCCATGGCACTCCAGATGCCCTTAGCACAAAACCACTAAAACCGTTATCTACAGCTTCTTCTTTTGAGATTTTGCCAATATCAACATTACGCTGCTTGAATATTCTATTTTCAGTAAGCAGTGTTTCCATATCATCAACAACTTTAGGAAATGATATACAGAAATCATTTATCTTTTCTAGAAGTCCATCTGGTAAGTCTTGATGAACACCTCCAGCTCTAAAATAATTTGCATGAAAACGAGAACCAGAGACTTCTTCATAAAAGTCTAGAAGCTTTTCTCTTTCATCAAATCCCCAGGTGATAGGTGTCATTGCGCCAACGTCCATAGCTGTTGTCGTTACATTTAATAAATGACTTAAAAGACGCCCAATCTCAGAAAAAAGAACTCTAATATACTGCCCTCTTTTGGGAACATCTACCTTCATTAACTTTTCAATTGCTAGAGCAAATGCATGCTCTTGGTTCATTGGCGCTACATAATCAAGTCGATCAAAATATGGGATAGCTTGTAAATAAGTTTTAGTTTCAATTAGCTTTTCAGTGCCACGATGTAAAAGACCGATATGAGGATCAGCTCTTTCAACAACTTCTCCATCGAGGTCTAAAATTAATCTTAGAACTCCGTGAGCAGCTGGGTGAACAGGGCCAAAATTTACAGTTACTGTTTTACTTTCCGCCATTGCCGTCCTGCTCTTCTTCTTTATACGTAGTTCCTTCCCAAGGGCTTTGAATATCAAAATGACGATAGTCTTGTTGTAGCTTGACAGGCTCATATACAATCTTCTTTTCAATTTCATTGTATCGAACCTCAACATTGCCACTTAAAGGGAAATCTTTTCTTAATGGATAACCTTCAAAACCATAGTCGGTTAGAATTCTCCTCAGATCTGGATGATCATTGAATTGGATTCCGTACATATCAAATGCTTCTCTTTCAAACCAATTTGCACATGGGAATACAGACGTAAGACTATCTATTGCTGAACTTTCATCAATATAAACCTTAACTCGAGCTCTTAGATTATTTTTAAAACTTAATAAATGGTATACAACTTCAAATCTATTTTCTCTATCAGGATAATCGACGCCAGCAATATCTGTTAACTGTCGAAATTGACACTTTGAGCTATCTTTTAAAAACTGAAAGCTTGAAATTATCTGTCTTGACTCAATAATAACTTCAATTTGATTATTAATAACTTTAACATCAATAGGATTTATTTTCTCACTTATAGTCTGAACGACTAAATCAATAGGACTGCTCATAAATTTATCTAACTATGTTGCCTTCTCTACGTATTTTCTTTTGAAGTTGCAATATTCCATACATTAATGCCTCAGCTGTTGGTGGACATCCTGGAACATAAATATCAATTGGGACTATGCGGTCACTTCCCCTTACAACTGAATATGAATAGTGGTAATACCCTCCACCATTAGCACAGCTTCCCATTGAAATGACATATCGAGGTTCTGCCATTTGATCATAAGCTTTTCTTAGTGCAGGAGCCATCTTGTTAGTTAATGTTCCTGCAATAATCATTACATCAGCATGCCTAGGTGAGGCGCGTGGCGCAGCACCCATTCGCTCAACATCATATCTAGGTGTTCCAACATGCATCATTTCAACAGCACAACAAGCAAGCCCAAAGGTCATCCAATGTAAAGAGCCTGTTCTCGCCCAATTAATTAAATTGTTTACATTTGTAACAATAAACCCTTTATCCGAGTAGCGTTGCTTGAGATCTTCTAATTCTTGAGAACCCATATCTGGTGTCGCAGCTATTGCCATTCTAGCGCACCTTTCTTCCATTCGTATATAAAACCAATGGTTAAAACACCCAAGAAAAACATCATTGAAAAGAATCCAAGTAAACCAAGGTTTCCAAAGGTAATTGCCCAAGGAAACAAGAAAGTAACCTCAAGATCAAAAATAATAAAAAGCAATGTAACAAGATAAAATCGAATATCAAATTTCATCCTTGAATCACCAAATTGAGGAAAACCGCTCTCAAACGCATCACTTTTTTCAGGATCAGGATTCCTTCTAGCAACAAGAAAATTTGCTAATATAAAAAGGCAGCTTATAACCAATGCAACAATTATAAAAATTGCTAATGGAAGATACTCATCTAATATAAAGTTCATAATCCTAAAGAGCTTTTAAACAATATATACACTTAAAAAAGTAAAAAAAAACAACGATATGCCTATTCAGTTACGATTATTTGTGTATCATTTCATTGAAGAAATAAGTCGAATTTATTGAATTAACTGTGACAAATTATCTTAGCTAAAATCTAAAATTAATGTTTAAATTCAATAAGTTATTTAATATACCGGAGGTACTACATGAGTCATGACCTTAAACTTCTAGTTGATAATCTCAATTTTGCTGAGGGCCCAAGATGGCACAATAATAAGTTTTGGTTCTCAGATTTTTACCAAAAAGCTGTTTTCTTTGTGGATGAGTCGGGAAACCTGGAAAAAGTCGTGGATGTCCCCAACCAGCCCTCTGGATTAGGGTGGCTGCCAAATGATGATTTACTCATAGTTTCAATGCATGACCAAAAATTAATGAGGCTTAGCAATGGACAATTAACAGTCCATTCTGATTTATCTCATCTCACTCCTTATACATGTAACGACATGGTTGTAGATAAAGACGGTCATGCTTACATCGGTAATTTTGGAACAACTCAACATAATGTGAATGTTAAGCCGACATGTTTGATACACGTATCACCTAATGGTGATGCAAATATAGTTGCAGATAATCTAGAATTTCCAAATGGCACTGTTATTACTCCTGATGGCAAAAAGATGATACTTGGTGAGACCTACGCAGGACGATTAACGTCATTTGATATTAATGATGATAAATCACTTTCAAATAGAAAAGTATGGGCCCAAATGATGCCATTGCCAGTTTATTATCTTTCAAAAATTCAGAGATTCTTTGGTGTCAGAGCAAAAGAATCGACATACAAAGTACGCGTACCTGATGGAATTTGTTTAGATGAACAAATGGGCATATGGGTAGCTTCACCAACTTCAACAGAAGTATTTAGAGTTGAAGAAGGTGGAAAAATTACTGACTCGATTCCAACTCCAAATAGATCATTTGCTTGCATGTTAGGAGGAGAGGATAAACGAACCTTGTATATTTTAACTGGTCAGGAATCTACGCCTGAAGTTGCAAGTCAAAATAAATTTGGAAAGATATATACAACAAAAGTAA
>JAQWTH010000003.1 GCA_029242795.1 Candidatus Pelagibacterales bacterium
ACGCGGCATCGCTGGATCAGGGTTGCCCCCATTGTCCAATATTCCCCACTGCTGCCTCCCGTAGGAGTCTGGGCCGTGTCTCAGTCCCAGTGTGGCTGATCATCCTCTCAGACCAGCTATAGATCGTAGCCTTGGTGAGCCGTTACCTCACCAACAAACTAATCTAACGCGGGCCCATCCAATAGCGCATAAAGCTTTCCCCCAAAGGGCGTATAAAGTATTAGCTCGAGTTTCCCCGAGTTATTCTCTACTAAAGGGCAGGTTCCCACGCGTTACTCACCCGTCTGCCACTAGATCCGAAGATCTCGTTCGACTTGCATGTGTTAAGCGTGCCGCCAGCGTTCATTCTGAGCCATGATCAAACTCTCAAGTTTAAAAATGACGCACACAAATTATTGGCGGTGTTACATAAAATTAATTACATAACCCAATAGACGTGTACGGTTATTCTGTACTGCGAAATTACCGCCCACGTTTCTCTTTCAATTTACTTTTCCAACAGCATAAAAGCGCACAAATTCCCTCATCTTTTTATCAAAAAAAGAAAAATAAGATTGCTATTATTTTAAAGCCAAAAACATGACTATGTGCCGCAAGTTCAGAAGCATCACCGAACAAGGGTGAGGTGCTTTTTAACGGATAACCGCCATAAGTCAAGCAACATACGCAAAAAATGGCTCTAATTTGGGATTAAATAGGGATAATAAAACCTATATTTTTCAATTACTTAATTAAATTTAAAATTAATAAATAATCTTTTTAGTATTTTATTTGAAATTATGTATACCAAAAAATTAATTATGATGTTTTTTTTCAAAAAAAGAACGACTCTATTTATTGCCATTCTTCTTCTTGGTGTAATCGGTTGCGCATTTTTATTAAGTTACAATTTTTCCGAAAATATTAATTCAGACACAAGCAATATTAATGATGGAAACCAAACATTAATATTTGCTAATAGTAAAGAATCTCTTGAAATTTCTTACAAGTATCAAGAGGTCTATTTTATTAAAGACGGTCAGACATTCTCAAGTTTTCTTGATCAGTTTAATTTAAATATTAATGAAAAAGTAAAAGTAATAAATTTAGTATCAAAAGAAATTGATTTAAAAAAAATTAGAATTGGAACTAAAATCGAAATTAATTCTAATAAAATAAATGATAAAAAAGATATTGATTATATAATCATTTACCCAAGTAAAGAACGCAGTATATACATCGATTTTGACTTAGATGAAATTAAGCTTAAGGTTAATAAACTTAAAATCTTTAAAAGCTCAAAATTCGTTGAAGTTGATGTTAACAATAGTATTTTTCAATCAATGACTGCGAAAAAGATTCCAGAAAATATTATAATGGAATTCATAAAACTCTTTAGTTTTGATATTGATTTCCAGAGGGATATTAGAAAAGAAAATATACTCACTTTATATTTTGATTATTACAAAGATGAAAAACAAAACTATGTTAAGTCAGATGTAATCAATTTTGCTAAAATAAAGCTCCATAATCAATCGTTTGAATTATATCGTTTTACCAATGATAAAGGAGAGCTTATAGATTATTTTGACTCAAATGGTAAAAGCGCAACTAAAGCTCTAATGAAGACACCAATTAATGGAGCCAGACTTTCTTCAGCCTATGGAATGCGAAAGCACCCAATTCTAGGATATAACCGATTACATCAAGGGGTAGATTTCGCTGCTCCGTCTGGAACACCTATTATGGCAGCTGGAACTGGTCGAATTGAAGTTATTGGAACTAATGGTGGTGCCGGAAAATACATAAGAATAAAACATTTAAATGGTTATAAAACTGCATACGCCCATCTAAATTCATATGCCTCAGGAATGAGTAAGGGTGTTAAAGTACGTCAAGGTCAAACAATTGGATTTGTTGGTTCAACTGGTTTATCTACTGGTCCTCATTTGCATTACGAAGTTTGGTTTAATAATAAGAAAATAAATCCTATGACTATGAGGCTTCCATCTGGAATAAAATTGAATGATAGTCAGTTAGAGAAATTTATAGAAGTTAAGAAAAGAATAGACTTAGAAATAAATAATGAAACTAATTGATAGATTTAGACTCTTCTGTGTCTTCGCTTATTTCTTTTGATTTTTCTTTTGGAGACACTGCATTATTAGACACATCTATTTTATGAGATCCATTAGCTTTTCCATTTGAACTTTCGTTTGTACGAGCATTTCTCTCGTTTATCATTCGACCATAGTGCTCAGCATGTTGGAGGTAATTTTCAGCTCCTACATAATCTCCTGAAGAAGTGGCGTCCTTAGCCAAGTTTTTATACTTCTCTAATACAGTAGACAAACTTCCGGTAACTCTTGAACTATTGTTCATGGAGCCATTACCAAAGCTCTCATTGCTATTTCTATGATTGTTTGCTCTTTTAAAAGGAGCTCTTTTTTTATATTTCACTTTAGAAAAAAAATCCTGTAATTTTGGAAAATAGAACAATTTAAAATTGTAAACAGCGTTAAAATAGTCTTAGACATAAAAATAATCAAGTATTTAATTAATTCATCTTAGCAACAATGCAACGAGGTCTATTAGTTAAATCATTTTCAGCCGCTAATACTGAAAAGTCGTTATCTTTCAATATATTAGATACTAAGAAATGATCCCTATAATCAATTTCAAAAAATACATAACAATTCTTGTTATTAGTTAATTTAATATTGCTAATAATTTTTCCATAACAATCTTTAGTACCTTTTTTTGGAAATAAAGCTAAATGTGGTTCAAAATTAATTACCTCTTTAGTGATTTCATTTAATTCATTTTTGGGTACATATGGTGGATTACAAATGATTATATCAAATCCTTTTGTATTATAAGTAAAAAAATCATGGATAATAAATGAGAGATTCAAATCATTATTAATATATTTTTTATTTTTATTAGCAATTGAAATTGCATTTTTAGAAATATCAATACCAGTACCTTGACTATTCTTAAACTCTTCTAAAATTGAAATTATTAGACAGCCAGAACCTGTACCAAGATCAAGAAAATTTAAATTTTCATCTTGAGGTAAATATTTTAATACACTTTCTATCAAAGCTTCAGAGTCTGGTCTTGGTATAAGTGTATCTTTTGAAACAGAAAAAGTATTTTTCCAAAAATCTTTCTGTCCAGTGATATGGGCTATTGGCTCATGATTCATCCTCCTAAGAATTTTAAGCTTATAAGACTCAAAATCTTTTAGAGAAATATAGTGATTTAGTGATTTTATAAAATCTTCATCATTAAAATCTAATTGATTTTTTATTAATAATTTTGCATCTAACTTTGATTGACTTAAGCCAGAGGAAGATAGAGCCCTCGTCCCATAATTTAAAGCCTCGGAAATGATCACGTTAAATCTCCCTGAGCTGCAATATTTAAATTAGAAATGATTTCATCTAAACCATCAGCATTTAAAATTTGTTCTAATTTATATAGTGTTAAATTTATTCTATGGTCAGTTACTCTTCCTTGTGGAAAATTATATGTCCTAATTCGTTCTGATCTATCACCAGAACCAATCTGAGACTTGCGCTTGTCAGCTCTTTCGTCTGCTTGTTTTTTTCGCTCATAATCATAAAGTCTCGTTTTTAGAACGATCATTGCTTTTGCTCTATTTTTGTGTTGTGATTTTTCATCTTGTTGTTGAACAACGATACCTGAAGGTAAATGAGTAATTCTAACAGCACTATCAGTGGTATTTACTGACTGTCCTCCAGGTCCACTGGACCTAAAAACATCTACTCTTAAATCTTTTTCTTCTATCTCAATATCAACATCATCTGCTTCTGGTAAGACAACCACACTTGCTGCAGAAGTATGGATTCTCCCCTGAGATTCAGTTTCAGGCACTCTTTGAACTCGGTGAACTCCCGACTCATATTTTAAAAGAGAATAAACACTTTTTCCTGAAATCTTAATTGTGCTTTCTTTTATTCCCCCGTGGTCCGAGTCAGAAATAGATATGATTTCAAATTTCCATTTTAAGTTTTCAGAAAACTTTTGATACATCCTAAATAAGTCACCCGCAAACAGAGCAGCCTCATCCCCTCCTGTACCTGCCCTTATTTCAAGAATTACATTCTTTTCATCCAGAGGATCTTTTGGAATTAGGGCGGCCTTGAGATTTCTCTCACTTATTTCATATTTTTCTTGAGATTCTTGTAATTCTTTTTTTGCAATAGATGAGATTTCTTCATCATTTTCATTAATGAGTTCATTTAAATCTGAGATCTCATTTTGAATACTTTGATATTCTTTTATACTCTCAATAATTGGCTTTAAATCTGAATATTCTTTTGAAATTTTGATATATTCTTCCTTATCACTTATTGAAGCATTTAATTGATCCTCAAGAATCTTATAACGATCAATAAATTTATTTAATTCGTCAGTTTTTATCATTTTTCGAAATCTTATCCTCAACTAATTGAACAATGTGATCGACAATATCTGAGTTATTAATTTTATGATCCGCCACTCCGGAAAGATAAACCATATTTGTATCTTTGCCCCCACCGGTTAGACCAATCTCACTTTTTAATGCCTCACCTGGACCATTAACGACGCAGCCTATAATAGAAATTGTGAGCGGCTCTTTAATATGACTTAATTTTTGTTCTAAAATCTTAACAGTGTCTATAACAGGAAACCCCTGTCTTGCGCACGAAGGGCAAGATACAATCTTTACACCCCTGGTTCTTAAATCAAGACTTTTAAGTATTTCAAAACCTACTTTAACTTCTTCTACTGGATTGTCTGTAAGGGAGATTCTTATTGTGTCACCAATTCCGTCCATTAGTAATTGACCTAAGCTGATTGCAGACTTGATTGAACCACTCAGATATGTACCAGCCTCAGTTAACCCAAGGTGAAAAGGATAATCACATTTTTCCGATAATTTTTTATATGCTTTTACTGTTGTATGAATATTTGAAGCTTTAACACTAATCTTAAAATTATTGAAATTATTTTCTTCTAGAAGTTGAATATTTTCTAATGCGCTTTCAACCATTGCATCAGAACAAGGTTCTTTATATTTATTAAGAATTTTTTCAGATAATGATCCGGCGTTTACACCAATCCTCATACTTATATCATTTGACTTAGCTGCAGAAATGACTTCTTTTATTTTTTCAGGACCTATATTCCCTGGATTTATTCTTAAACATGAAGCACCTGAGTCTGCTGCTTCAAGCGCTCTCTTATAATGAAAATGTATATCTGCAACTATTGGAACAGAAACTTGATCAATAATTTCTTTAAGAGCTAAAGATGATTTTTCAGTTGGACATGATACTCTAACAATATCTACTCCTTCATTCTCAAGATCGATAATTTGTGCAACTGTTGCATCTATATCTTCTGTAATAGTATTAGTCATCGATTGAACAGAAATTGGTGAGTTTCCTCCAACTTCTAATTTTCCAATACGTACAATTTTTGTTTTTCTTCGTGAATAAGTATTATCAGTATTGTATGTCATAAATTATTAATAATTTCCTCTTATGAGAAAATTGTTTCTTAAGGCTTATCTAATTCAAAAACATCATGTAGTGCATTGACTGCATCATTGGTTTTTGACTTTTCAATAAGAACACTAACCTTAATTTCTGAAGTTGATATTACCTCTATATTAATGCCTTGTGCAGATAGACATTCAAACATTTTTGCTGCTATACCAGGCTGATTTCTCATTCCTGATCCTATAATTGAAACCTTAGACAAGTTATCTTCACTAAGAACTTGTAAAAAATTCATCTCACTTTTCAATGACGAAATTACATCTAAAGATTTATTCAAGTCAGACATTGGAACTGTAAAAGTCATATTTGTTTTTTTTCTCTCAATGAAATTATTCTGCACGATCATATCAACATTAATTGATTGATTTGATAGAGATCTAAATATTTTAGCGGCAATTCCAGGCTGATCAACCAAATCGATTATTGTTATCTTTGCCTCATCTTTTGAATATGCAACTCCTGTTACTGCTTTTGCTTGATTTTCATCTACATCAAAAGATATTTGAGTCCCTTCTTGATCAGGAGAAAAAGTTGATCTTACTTGAACATTGACGTTTTCAATCATTGCTGATTCAACTGAAGAGGTTTGTAATACTTTTGCCCCCTGAGAAGCCATTTCTATCATTTCTTCATATGAAATTTTATCTAACTTTTTTACTTTATCTGTCATTTTTGGATCTGATGTATAAACGCCATCAACATCTGTATAAATATCACAACGATCCGCTTTTAATGATGAAGCTAAAAAAACAGCAGTATTATCTGATCCACCTCTTCCAATTGTAGTGATACGAGAATCAGATGATAAACCTTGAAATCCAGCTAAAACAGAAACCTTTCTTTCTTTAAAGCATTCATTAATTTTATCAGGAATAATTTTTCTTATATTAGCATTACGATGTGGTCCGTTTGTAATTATTGGAAGTTGCCACCCTAACCATGATGTTGCAGGTACACCAATCTCATTAAGAGCCAATGACATTAGACCTGAAGTTACTTGTTCACCAGAAGAAACAACGACATCATATTCAGCATTAAATTCTCCCGTGTCAGATTTAGAGCTATGAAAATCATTAACGTAATTAATTAAATTATTTGTAGTTCCTGCCATGGCTGAAACTACAACAGCAATACTATGACCATTATCATACTCTTTTTTAACAATTTTAGCGGCTGACTTAATTAGTTCTGTCGAAGCAACTGAAGTACCCCCAAATTTTAATACTAGTGTGGACATTTTTTAGTTTACGATTAAATAAGTTTATAATCTGATAAGCTTACAATAGTTTTTAGTTGCTTTAGGATTACTTTATATAGGTATTTTAATCAAGTATAAGTTTGGCTTTAAAATGGAACACAGCAGCATAAATCCCCAAGAAGTAAAGAAATTTACTGAGCTTGCTAATGAATGGTGGAAGCCTAATGGTAAATTTAAAACTCTGCACAAATTTAATCCATCAAGGCTAGATTTTATCATCAGAAATATAAAATTAAACTTTTCCATATCAAATAATATAAAACAAAGACCACTTGAGGGGCTATCAATTTTAGATATTGGATGTGGCGGTGGCTTATTATGTGAACCTTTGTCAAGACTCGGTGCAAATGTAACCGGAATTGACGCATCAAAACAAAATATCGAAGCCGCATCAATACATGCAAAAAATAATAATCTAAATATTAATTATATCCATACCACAGTTGAGGAGTTAGACATTAAAGGAAGTTTTGACACCATACTAAACATGGAAGTTGTCGAACACGTAAATAATCAAAAAGTATTTATAAAAAGAAGTTGTGAACTATTGAATAAAAATGGACTTATATTTGTTGCTACATTAAATAAAACTTTATTCTCACTTATTTTTGCAAAATATACTGCAGAATACATACTCAATTTCTTACCGAGAGGAACACATGACTGGAATAAATTTCTAACTCCTGAGGAAGTTTACTCATTTCTGATTCAAAATAATTGTGAAGTTATAGAATCTGCTGGTATAAATTTTAATCCACTCTTAAATAGTTGGAATGAGTCGAAAAGTATGAAAGCAAACTTTATTGTTACAGGTAAGAAAAATTAATTTTCTTTTTCTTCTATCCATGGAATTGTTGCAACATCAATTCCTTCATCTTGTAAATCTTTAACATCTTCTTTCGAAGCAGTTCCATATATTGGTTTCTTTTTTAACTTGTCATAATGAATCCGTCTTGCTTCATAAGTAAAATTATCACCAACGTACTCAGCATTTTTTTCAACAAAACTTTGAACATCTTTAATTTTTGATCTCAGCTCATTCATAACTTTATTTTTATTAATATCTGAGCTTTTATTTAATGAAACATTAGGAGCTGAAAGACCTTTTTTTACATTTGTGGAGCCGCACCGAGTGCACTCAACAAGACTTTTTTTAATTTGAGTTTGACAAGAAGAATGAGTATCAAACCAACCCTCAAACTCATTGGAACAGTCGTTACATAAAATATTTAGAACAATCATTTTATTTATATGGGTATGAATTCATTATTTTTCAATATCTCTCATCAATATTCCAACTAGGAATCATTTTTTTTGCTTGAGTACTTAAGCTCTCATCGACTCTTGCGTAAATTATTCCCGGTTTAGATTTTGCTGAAGCAATAATCTTTCCCAGTGGATCAATTATAAGACTATGGCCGTAAGTACTTCTGTTAATTGAATTTTGCCCACATTGTGCTGGAGCAAAGATATATACGCCATTTTCAATAGCTCTTGATCTTAATAAAATTTCCCAATGTCTTTGGCCAGTGTATTTTGTAAAAGCTGATGGAATAGAAATGAATTTTGATCCCGCTTGTGAGAGTTTTCTAAATAGATTAGGAAATCTTAAATCATAGCATATGCTCATACCAATTTTTCCCCATGGTAAATTAGCCACTTTAATCTCTTTTCCTGATTCAAAAATTTCAGACTCATTATAAAATTCTTGATTTGATATTTTTACATCAAACATATGAATTTTATCATAAAATGAAACAACATTTCCATATTTATTAATTAAATAAGATCGATTTCGTATTTTATTTTTTTTATCTAAAATTACTAATGATCCAATTAAAATCCAAATCTTATTTTTTTTTGAAATCTTTTTAATTGATTTTAAAAAAATATCTTCTTCTTCAGGTTTTATAACATCTAAAAGATTTCTTTTCTTTAAGGACATTATATTTGAAGTTTCTGGTGTAATTATAAGTTCAGCTCTTTTTTCGATAGCTTTATAAATATATTTTATAAGATGACTCAAATTTTGATTTAAACATTGCTTAGTGTTTAGTTGTATACAAGCAACTTTAAATTTTTTACTCATTCAATAAAAGTAAATCTAATTCGCCTTTTTGAACAAGTTTGTTTAATTCATCAAAACCACCGACATGATGATCGTTCACAAAGATTTGTGGAACAGTTCTTTTTCCATTTGATTTCGATAGCATTTCATCTCTTTTTTCAGGAAAATTTTGAATATTTATCTCATTATAACTTAGATTCAGTTTTTCAAGCAGTTTTTTGGCTTGAACGCAATAGTTACAAAAGTTTGAGGAATAAACAATTATGTTGTTTGACATAGCTTCTTATATAATAAAAAAAAAATATATATAAGCAATAAAATGTTTAATCATCAAATAATAAAGAAAAAACTATCTAGATCATTATCAATTGTTTCTTCAAAAAATCATATTGATGAATTAATTTTTGAAATTTATCTATCAATTATCAATGAACAACGCACTAAATTTAATGATCTATGTATTGTTTCAAATAATGAAAATATTATAAATCAATTATCATCAAAAAATGTGAAAGCATTGACTTTTAAAAGTCTATTCTTAGAAGAAAATAATTCATTTGATCTAATAATCATATTATCTGAACTAAATTTTAGAGATAAAATTGAAATAGACTTAAAAAATATTAAACCAATTTTGAGAAAAAAAGGATTATTATTGTGTTCTTTTTTCTCAGAAAAAAATTTATTTAATTTCAAAAACCTTATGAATAGAATTGAAATTGGTTTTTTTAATGGGATATCTCAGAGATTTCATCCTATTATTGACATTAGAGACATAGGAAATTTATTTAATCAATTAGGCTATAATAATACTGTGATACAAAAAGAAAATTTTCAATATCAGTATGATTCTCTAGAGCAGTTTATAATCCATATGAGAAAAATGGCTTTTACTAATGCTTTACTAACGCGCTCAAATCGTCATCTAAATAAAAAATTTTATTTAGAACTTAAGAAAGAATTTATAAAAACCTTAAATGGAAAAATCAATTTTGAAATTTTAATTTCATGTTCTTGGAAAGATAACTAGAGATTTTCTATTGATTTTAAAAGACTTTTATTGCCCGGTAAAAGTTTTGCCTTTGATAATTTTTTTATATTTATCCATTTATAGTTCACGTTTTCCGAGCTTGATATATTACCATTCCATTTTCTAATAATAAACGAGTGCATAATTAAATTGAATCTGGAGTACCTATGTTGAACAAACTGGAATGGCTTAAGATTATTTTCTTGTACATTAATAGCAAGTTCCTCATACAACTCTCGAGATAAAGCAGAATAAAAGTTTTCGCTATTTTCAACTTTTCCACCCGGAAACTCATAGTATGACTTTAAAAACTCTTTATGTTTTCTACTAAGAATAAGAGTCTGATTTTTTTGATTTAGTAAAATACCACAAGAGCAAAATACATTTTTCATGTCTTGTATGATGCATTTATATCTATGTACTGTTTACTTAAATCACAGGTAAGTATTCTAGATGACTTAATTCCCAAACCTAAATCAACCGTAATTTTAATATTGTCTTTTCCTAAATATTTAGAAATTATATTATCATTCACTCTAGAGTTAGCTGTGCCATTTTTTGTTACTAAATATTTACCAAAATAAATCTTGAGCTTTTTAGTGTTGATATTTATATAAGTTTTTCCTAAAGCCATTATAATTCTTCCCCAATTAGGATCTGAACCGTGTATAGCAGTTTTCACTAAAGGTGAATTTGCAATTGACTTTGCAAATGTGTTTGCATCTTTTTCATTTCTAGCATTTAAAACATTAATTTCGATTAATTTAGTAGCACCTTCTCCATCTCTTACAATGAGTTCTGATAGTTTCATAAATACTTTTTTTAATTTTTTCTTAAAATCAATAATTCTTTTATCGCTGACATTTTTTATTGGTTTCTTAAATTTAATTGCCCTAGTTGAAGCAAGAATAACTGTATCATTTGTCGACTCATCACCATCAACAGATATTGAATTAAAACTGTAAGATATATTTTCTTTTAAAAGTTTATTCAAAATTTCTGATCCTAAATCCGCATCGATAAAAATGAAACCTAACATTGTAGCCATATTGGGCTCAATCATGCCTGAACCTTTAGAAATGCCTGTGATTGTAACCTTCTTTCCTTCAATCATTGAAGTTACTGACATCCCTTTTGGAAAAGTATCTGTAGTCATAATTGCTCTAGCAGAATCCATCCATTCCTTAGTCATCTTAGGTTTAGTAATTGTTTTTAAAACCTGTCCAACAGGAAACTTCTCGCCAATAACACCTGTTGAAGCTACAAAAATATTATTGTCATTGATCAGATATGTTTTCTTAATTTGATTAACAATTGATCTTATTGATTGTTTCCCATGATTACCTGTAAATGTATTAGCGTTTCCAGAATTAACAAAAAGTGCATGAATCTTTTTATTTTTTAAAATTTTCTCATTCCAATCTAAAGTAAAAGATCTTATTGATGAGTTTGTAAATACTTCTGCAACAGATGAGTTTTTAGGAAATACAAAAATTGCAATATCATCTCTTTTTTTACTATAAAGACCCGCTGAAAATGTATAAAGATCTAAACCTTTCACCGGCATTAACTTAGGCTCACGAATAGGGGCAAGAGGTGATTTTTTTAAAGAGAAATTTCTAGGCATAATTCAAATATTCTATTTATTTTTTAGTCTAATTGACATTAGTATATCAAGGTATAAAAACTTAATTAATCAATAAATAATATCAAAAAAATATTTAATATGTTTAATCTAGGCTCTTTTTTAAGCACAATTCTTGGACAAAACAATACAAAAAAATTGCGTGAGTTTACTCACCAAGTAGAGAAAATTAATAATATTGAACAAGAATTTGAAAATAAATCACATGATGAATTAAAATTGTATGCCTCTAAACTAAAAGAGCGACACTCTAATGGTGAGGAACTTGACTCCCTTCTAGTTGAATCATTTGCTCTTGTAAGAGAGGCAGCAAAAAGAGCTTTAGGTCAAAGACATTTTGATGTTCAATTAATTGGTGGCATGATTCTTCATAACGGTGGTATTGCTGAAATGAAAACTGGTGAAGGGAAAACATTAGTATCAACTTTGCCTGCATTTTTGAACTCATTATCTGGAAAAGGTGTTCATATTGTTACTGTTAATGATTATCTAGCAAGAAGAGATTCTAAGTGGATGGGAAAAATCTTTCATTATTTAGGCCTAACTGTTGGTTGTCTAACAAGTGATTCATCAGGAATAAAGCACAGACAAGAAATGTATAATTCAGATATTACATATGGAACTAATAATGAATTTGGCTTTGACTACCTAAGAGATAATTTAAGGGTACAATCAAACAATTTAGTACAAAGACCTCATAACTTCTGCATTGTTGATGAGGTTGATAGCATACTCATTGATGAGTCTAGAACTCCACTAGTTATTTCTGGCGAAACTCAAGACAAGACAGCTCTCTATAATACTATTGATAAGATTATTCCTTTCCTAAATCAGGCCGATTATGAAATTGATGAAAAATCAAAAACTGCAAATTTAACTGATCTAGGAAATGATAGAGCTGAAGAGATTTTGAAAAAACAAAATCTTATCAAAAATGGAGCTTTATATGATTCTGAAAATGTAACAATAGTACATCATATAAATCAAGCTCTAAGAGCTCATAAGCTTTTTGAAATTGATAGAGATTATATCATTAAGGATGGGCAAGTAGTTATTGTTGATGAATTTACAGGCCGAACCATGGAAGGAAGAAGGTATGGAGATGGACTTCATCAAGCAATTGAAGCTAAAGAGAAAGTAAATGTTCAAAATGAAAGTCAAACAATTGCTTCAATAACATACCAAAACTACTTTAGACTTTATGATAAAATTTCAGGAATGACTGGTACTGCTCTTACCGAAGCAGAGGAATTTGGCGATATTTATGGCCTAGCTGTGTTTGAGGTTCCAACTAATACTAAAATTTCAAGGATAGATAATGAAGATGAAATTTATAGAACCGCAGACGAAAAATATAATGCTATTATTGAACAAACCAAGGAATGTAACGAAAGATCTCAGCCCGTTTTAATTGGAACAACAAGCATTGAGAAATCAGAGACAATTTCAAAGAAATTAAAGAAAGCCCATATTAAGCACGTTGTATTAAATGCAAAGTTTCATGAACAGGAAGCGGATATTATTGCAAATGCTGGATCACCTTCCTCGGTTACTATTGCAACAAATATGGCAGGTAGAGGAACCGACATTCAACTTGGAGGAAATCTTGAATATAACCAGTCATTACAAAAAAAAGATTCAGTTTCAGCTGCTCTTGAGAATGAATTTATTGAAAAAAAAGATCAAGTTATCAATTCTGGTGGGCTCTATGTAATTGGTAGTGAACGCCATGAAAGTAGAAGAATTGATAATCAATTAAGAGGAAGATCTGGGAGACAAGGTGATCCAGGTGAAACTAAATTTTTTCTTAGTCTTGAGGATGACCTTATGCGCATTTTTGGTTCAGAAAAAATGGATACTCTCCTAAAGTCATTAGGTCTTAAAGAGGGTGAGTCTATTCAACATGCCTGGATTTCTAAAGCTTTAGAGAGAGCTCAAAAAAAAGTCGAAGGAAGAAATTTTGACATTAGAAAAACATTACTGAAATTTGATGATGTGTTAAATGATCAGCGAAAGATAATTTTTGAACAAAGATTTGAGCTCATGAACTCTAACGATATAACCACTATCACAAATGAAATGCAATATGATGTTGCAGATTCATTGGTTGATAGTTATGCGCCACCAAAAACTTTTATTGACCAATGGGATATTGTGTCTCTTGAAAATGAAATTAAAAGTCATTTCACAGCAAGCTTAGACATTCAAAATATTATAAGCGAAAGTAATGATGATCAGGAAAAAATAAAAGAAAAAATTTATACCGTTATTAATGAAAACTCAGAAAGGCGAGTAAATAATATACCACTTGATGCAATTAATAGCCTAGAAAAAATGGTACTTTTAAAAATAATAGATGATAAATGGAAGGATCATATTAACAACCTTGAACAATTAAGACAAACAATTGGACTTCGGGGTTATGGTCAAAGAGATCCTCTTAATGAATATAAAAATGAGGCATTTGGCCTATTTGAAGAGCTTTTATCTAATTTGAAAGTTGATGTCGCCAAAGTCTTTTCAAGAATGGTTCTTCAACCAAATCCAAATACTAATGAAAACAACGAGACTAATAACGAATTGAGCCAAAATAATACTCCTATTACAAAAAAAATTCCTAGAAATTCACCTTGTCCGTGTGGATCAGGTAAGAAATACAAACATTGTTGCGGAAAAATCTAATTTTAATTAATGCTCTCTATTAGTTTCTTATATCCTTCAAAATAATTAGCATATTTAAGATCAATGCCTAATTCTTTTTTTATTAAACTATTGTCTACTTTTTTGTTTTCAGAGAAAAGGTTTTTTTTATTCTCATTTTGATTATTTATTTTTAGTGGTACAGAAATATTTAACTCAGAACATACGTGTTCAATTAGATCATTTAAACTTGATGGTAGATCATCAGCTACATTATAAATACTAAATGGATTAGGCTTTAACATTGAAGCTATAAGCATGCTTGTAAGATCATCTATATGGATACGTGAGAAAAATTGACTGGATGATCCCATATCTAAAATTTTCTTTTCAGAAATTCTTTTCAATATATTTCTATTGGGTCCATAAATCCCAGCTATTCTAAATATGTGAATTGGAAAATTTAAATCTTTACAGTAAGAAAGCCATTGATTTTCTGCAAGCAATCTATTTTTTCCTTTTTGAGTCGATGGAGAAGTTTTTGACTTTTCATCAACATACTCTCCTCTATGATTGCCATAAACATTAGTCGCCGATAAATAGCCTATCCAGTAAAATTTACTTTTATTATTTAATAGATCTCGGTAATTAAGATAAAAAGAATCTCCTTTATCATCTGGAGGGACCGTAATTAAGAGATGTGTAAAATCATTATTTAATAAAAAATTAGATATTTTGGAATGATCTATTAATTCAACATATTTATTACCATTTGTAATAACTTCTTTATTTCTTGTGTATCCAACAATTTTGGAAAAATTATCATTAAATTGATCTACAAGGTACTTAGCAGTATAGCCAAACCCATATATAAATAATTTCTTCATATTAATTAGATATAAATTTAATTAGTGTTATTTATTAATATTTTTATTTTTCATTTCAATATTATAATTTAATTATATGGAAATTAATTTTATCTTATTGTTATTACTTGTCGTAATTTTATTTTTTCTTTTTAAAATTTCAAAAGATATTAAAAAAGGTTTTAAGTCCATAAAATTAAGGCAAGACTATATTGAAAATAAAATAGATGATCTTAAATAAAATGCCATTCTTTAATCACACCTTTATCGCTTTCTAGATGAAGATAGCTCTTCTTTAGTTTTTCAAATTTTTTCTTTGTACATAATTGAGACAAAGACCAAACAGCCATAGCTCTTACAAGATGAGAATTATCACTTAAAAGAGGGGTAATATCATCAACAAAATTAACATCTCCTGAGTTACCAGCAGCAATAAGCACATTTCTTAAAAATCTATTTCTTCCAATACGCTTTATGCTTGTAGTCGAAAATAATTTTCTAAAACCATCATCATCTAATTTTAAAAAACTTTTTAGTTTTGGATTATTGAATTCCTTGCGAGGAAAGAAATCTTCATTATTTGTTTTTTTTGCATATTTATTCCACGGACAAACTGCTAAGCAATCATCACATCCATAAACTCTATTTCCAATTTTTTTTCGATATAATTCAGGAATATGAGATTTATGTTCTATTGTAAGATATGAGATGCATTTGCTAGCATTAATTTGATATGGACTTTCAATGGCATTAGTAGGGCAAATATCAATACACCTTTGACAAGATCCACAGTGATCAATCATCTCATTATCACCTTCAAGATCAATATCTAAAAAGATTGAAGATAGAAACAGCCAAGAGCCAAATTCTTTTGAAACAATATTGGTATGCTTGCCTTGCCAGCCAATTCCTGCTTTCATCGCAAGCGGCTTTTCCATAATTGGAGCAGTATCAACAAAATATTTAACGTCGCATTTATAGTTATCAGTAATCCATCTTGACAGAGATTTTAATCTTTTTTTTATCGTTAGATGATAATCTCTTCCTCTGGCATAAACTGATACAATGCCAATATCTTTTTCATTTAATAAAGATAAAGAGTTTTCATGAAAATGATAATTACTTGCCAAGACCAGTATCGATTTAGCTTCATTCCAAAGATTTTTTGGACTTGATCTAATCTCAGATCGATCTTCCATCCAACTCATTTCCCCATGGTAATTTTTCTTGAGAAAATTATGTAATTCTCTTTTTTGATTTTGAGTATTTTTTATATTTAAAATCTTTGCTTCATCAAATCCAAAACGGATAGCGTCTTCAATTAAATTTTTTTCTTTGGATCTAGAACTTATTGAAGACTCTGCTTCTTTTGATCTTCGCTTAAAGAATGTTCCAGTGTATGAATTATCTCTTTTGGGCATATCTGTATAAATTTAAGCTTTTCAGTATCCCAATCATCTAGAATACGCCTTGCATGCTTACTTCCTGTTTCATTATAGTGTTTATTAATAAAATCCTTTAATACATTTTCCCAGTACTTACTCTGTATTTTATCAAAAATAAGTGTCTCTTCATTTACTCTATGCTTAAAATTATCATCAATGTCATAAACGAAAGCCATTCCTCCTGTCATTCCCGCACCAAAATTATCTCCTGTAGGTCCTAAAATTATTATATTACCTCCAGTCATGTACTCACATCCATTAGAACCACACCCTTCAACTACGGCTGTTGCACCTGAATTTCTTACAGCAAATCTCTCTCCCGCTTGTCCGGAGGCGAATAAAGAACCACTTGTTGCCCCGTACATGCATGTATTTCCAATTATAGTATTTTCATTTGAATTAAGTCGACTATTTTTGTGTGGTCTAATAATAATCTTAGCGCCAGATAAACTTTTACCAACATAATCATTTGCATCACCTTCAACTTTAATGCTAAGACCTTTAACTGCAAATGCCCCCAAAGATTGACCAGCGGAGCCTTCTAAATTAAGTATCAATTGATCATCATTAATATCAGTATCTTTTAATTTCTGATACATAACAGAAGATAATTTTGCACCGATTGTTCTATCGGTATTTTTTACTGAATAGTGAAGTTCTGTTTTTTGTCTAGTTTCAAAAAACTTTGTTGCATCAACTATAATTTTTTCATCAAGAGTTGATCCTGCATCATTAATACTTTTATGATTAAAATATTCTATATTTGATTCCTTCTCGGCTTGAATTAAAAGTGAATTTAAGTCTAAATCGTCTAGATGAGATGAGCCTCTTGAAATCTGATAAAGCAAATCTGTCCTTCCAATGATTTCATTCAGACTAACAAATCCAAGTTCAGCTAAAATTTCTCTTACTTCTTCAGCGATAAAACTAAATAAATTAACTACTTTCTCTGCTGTTCCTGAAAATCTTTTTCTTAAATCATCGTCTTGAGTACAAACACCAACAGGACATGTATTACTATGACATTGACGTACAAGTATGCAGCCCATTGCAACAAGAGATGTTGTTCCCAAATTAAATTCTTCTGCACCCATAAGTGCTGCCATTACTACATCTCTACCTGTTTTAATGCCTCCATCTGTTCTCAAAGTTACATTCTGACGTAAACCATTTAGTGTCAAAACTTGATTTACTTCTGTAAGTCCCATTTCCCATGGTATGCCTGCATATTTGACACTCGTTTGTGGGCTAGCTCCCGTTCCACCATTGTGACCAGATATTAGAATCACATCAGCTTTTGCTTTTGCCACACCGGCCGCAATAGTTCCTATTCCTGATGAAGCAACGAGTTTTACACAAACTCTTGCATTGGGATTTATTTGTTTCAAATCAAAAATCAGTTGAGCTAAATCTTCAATTGAGTAGATGTCATGATGAGGTGGTGGTGAAATAAGAGTCACGCCAAGCGTACTGTGTCTTAATTTAGCTATTTCAGCAGTAACCTTAAAACCTGGAAGTTGCCCTCCTTCACCAGGTTTTGCTCCCTGAGCAATTTTTATTTCTATTTCCTCACAATTATTAAGATACTCAGCTGTCACCCCAAATCTTCCAGAGGCTACCTGTTTAACTCTTGAATTTGCGTTATCTCCATTTTTTCGAGTAATTGATCTTTCAATTGACTCTCCACCTTCTCCACTGCACGACGACCCCCCTATTCTATTCATTGCAATCGCTAGAGTTTCATGAGCTTCTTTAGAAAGAGCTCCATGAGACATACTCCCACTTCCAAATCTCTTCCTAATTGATGTAATAGACTCTACGTCACTTACTAACTTTTTTTCTTTAACTGATTTAAATTCTAATAAATCCCTAATGTTAATTGGTGAAAAATTCTTATGAGCTAAAGAGTATTTTTTATACAAATCGTATGAGTCATTTGAAACGGCTGTTTGCAGTAAATGTATTAATTTTCCATCATAAGCGTGAATTTCTTCTCCATATCTGTATCTGTATATACCTCCAATAGGTAATGTATCTACATCCCCGGAGTATGCGTAAGAATGAAGTTGATTAATCTTGAACTCAATTCCTTTTAACCCAATGCCAGATATTCGACTTTGTACTCCAAGGAAATATTCATTTACCATTGAGCGACTTAACCCAACAGCCTCGAAATTAAATCCACCTCTGTACGCAGACAAGACAGAAATACCAAGTTTGGCCATTACTTTTAGGAGGCCTTGGTCAACAGCTTTTTTATATCTTTGAACACATTCTTCATAACTTAAATTCTTAAACAGCCCTTTTTCATGCCTTTCTCTGATACACTCTTGAGCAAGATAGGGATTTACAGTTGTTGCACCTACCCCGATCAGCACAGCAAAGTAGTGTGTGTCTAAACACTCAGCTGATTGAGTATGAATCGATACAAAAGATCTTATCCCTTTTCTGGTTAAAAAAGTATGAACTGCAGCGGTTGCAAGAATTATTGGGGCTGAAACTTTATCGTGATCCGAATTAATATCTGTTAATACTACATGCTGCTTTCCACTTAACACAGCTGCCTCAGCCTCGCTCTGAATTCTTTTTATTGTTTCCTTTAATGAAGTTTTTTTTAAATCAAAAGAACAGTCTATTACTCTAGTTACATTCTGTCCAAACTTCATCATTTTCGAGAAGATACTATTAGTAATGATAGGGCTATCCATCACAAAAACATTATCTTGATATGAATTAGAGTCCAAAACGTCTCTTAAATTTCCAAATCGCGTCTTCAAGCTCATTCTTGACTGCTCTCTTAAGCTATCGATAGGTGGGTTAGTAACTTGACTAAATTTTTGTCTGAAAAAATGAGATAGAGGTCTAAATTTATCTGATAACACTGCAATTGGTGTATCATCACCCATTGACCCAGTAGCCTCTTTTGCCTCAGCAACCATTGGATGTAATATTAACTCTAATTCCTCCAATGTATAACCTGCGGCAATTTTACGCTGCCTTAATGATTTAAAATCGAAAAGGTTAATTTCTTTTTTTGATGTTATTCTTTTGTCAATTCTAATAATTTTCTTAACAAACTCATGATATGGATATTGATTAGCAAGTTTGTCTTTTAATTCAAAATTCTCGTATAATTTTCCTTCTTTAAGATTGACACCCAACAAGTCACCCGGTCCTAATCTGCCCTTAAAAATTATTTCATCTTCGTCGACTGGGACCATTCCAGTCTCAGATCCTGCAACAATTAAATTACTATTCGTAATGCAATATCGCATTGGCCTTAATCCGTTTCTATCCATGCCGCCGATTACCCATTCACCATCGTAAGCTGCAATTGCTGCTGGACCATCCCAAGGTTCGATAGTTCCATTTGCAAATTCATACATATTGGAATGAGAAGAAGGTATAAGCTTACTTCTTTTTGACCACGCTTCCGGCATTAATAACGTTTTTGTTAAAGGAGCAGATCTTCCTGCACGTACAAATAATTCAAAGGCTGAATCAAGTGCTGAAGAGTCTGAACTTCCTCTAATTATAATAGGTTTGACTTGCTCACTATTTTCTCCAAATAATTCAGATGCAATTCTATTTTCATGATTACGCATCCAATTTGAATTACCAGATATAGTATTAATTTCTCCATTGTGAGCTAATGTTCTAAATGGCTGAGCAAGTGCCCAACTAGGAAAAGTATTTGTTGAATACCTCTGATGAAAAATCGCAAATGAAGAAATAAAATTTTCATTCTGCAAATCAGGATAAAATACTTCTAACTCTTCAGCTAAAAATAGACCCTTATAGATAACAGACTTAAAACTTAAAGAACATATGTAAAATTCACTAATTTGAAGATTTAATATTCTTTTTTCTATTCTCCTTCTTATTAAAAAAAGTTCTTTGTCCAAGTCCTCATCTTCAATTCTTTCTTTGTTATTTACAAACATAACTTGCTCAATATCAGGTCTGGTCATATTTGCTTTTTTACCAATAACGCTAGTGTCAACAGGTACCTGTCTCCATCCATAAATAAAGTATCCGTGATCAATCAACTCCGACTCTACAATTGTTCTGCATTTTTCTAGAGCAGAGTAATCATTTCGAGGAAGAAACATCATGCCTATACCAAAATCTCCCTGCATCATTTCATGACCAGTTTTTTCTATCTCTTCTTCAAAAAAATCTTTTGGAATTTCTAAATGTATACCGGCGCCATCACCTGTTTTACCATCAGCATCTATTGCGCCACGATGCCATACAGCCTTAAGTGCTTCAATTCCACTTATCACAACACGTCTGTTCGGCTTTCCATCAATTGCAGCAATAAAACCAACACCACAAGCATCGTGCTCTTGCATTGAATCATATAAATTTGCATCAACTAGCATTTGCTTATTTTTATTATATCGATCTAACCAACTCATTACGAAGCCTTCACTATTTCCTGGTTTTTTGCTTCTACATAGCTATGAATTGACTCTGCAGCATCTCTACCGTCTCTAATGCCCCACACAACTAATGAAGCTCCTCTTGCAATATCGCCAGCAGCAAATACACCATCTAATTCAGTCATCAAAGTACTAAACGATGTTTTAACGGTGCCCCACTTTGTTATTGGGAGTTCTTTTTCATTAAACAGATTTGGCAAATCTTCTGGATCAAATCCTAATGCTTCAATAACGATATCAGCTTTTAAGCTAAATTCTGAATTTTCAATCTCAATAGGCACTTGTCTTCCTGAAGCATCGGGTTCACTCAATTTTGTTTTTGCACATATAACTTCTTTGATCCTACTATCTCCATGAAATGACTTAGGTATAGATTGCCATATGAACTCAACACCTTCTTCTTCAGCATTTAAGACTTCCCGAGTTGAACCAGGCATATTTTCTCTATCTCTTCGATATAGACATTTGACTGATTTTGCATTTTGACGAACACTTGTCCTTACACAGTCCATAGCGGTATCGCCACCGCCAATAACAATAACATCCTTACCCTCAGCATTTAAAGTGCCATCATCAAATAGCTCAACTTTATCACCGAGACCTTTTTTATTAGAAGCAGTTAGAAAATCTAAAGCTGGATGTATGTTGGGATAATTAGTTTTAACATCAAGCTTTCGGGGTTTATAAACACCTGTAGCAATTAAAATAGCTTCGTGTTTTTTTCTTATTTCTTGAAAAGAAATATCTTTACCAATATTTACATTTAAATAAAATTTAATACCTGAGTCTTCAAGATATTTTATTCTTCTTTCAACAATATTTTTTTCTAATTTGAAATTAGGAATACCATAAATAAGCAGGCCCCCTGCACGATCATAACGATCATATATTGTAATCTCATATCCTTTTTTTCTAAGTTCATCTGCCGCTGCAAGTCCAGCGGGCCCAGAACCAATTATTCCTATACTTTCATTTCGAACTTGATTCTTCTCAAGTTGTATTGGCTTAATCCAATTATTTTCAAATGCGTTATCAGTTAAATACTTTTCAATTGATCCAATCGTAACTGAACCATGGCCACTTTGCTCAATAACACAATTGCCTTCGCATAAACGATCTTGAGGACATATCCTTCCAGTAATCTCAGGCAAATTATTTGTACTTGCTGATAATTGATATGCTTCCTCTAATCGATTCTCAGCAGTAAGTTTTAGCCAGTCAGGAATATGGTTATGAAGAGGACAATGAACTGTGCAGTATGGAACGCCGCACTGAGAACATCGACTTGATTGTTCCTCAGCCTTATCCTTTACATACCCCTTATATATTTCATTAAAGTTAGTCTTACGGTCTTTAGATTCAAATTTCTCAGGATAGTTTTGATGTAAGTCCGTAAATTTAAGCATAGTATTTATTTATGTCATATAGTATGACTTTTTCTTATAATTAATTAAAATTTCACTTTCTTATAGACTAATGAGTATACTAATAAAGTCATAACATATGACCTATATATGTATTTTAACCAACTTTTATTTGGCAAAATGGCAATAACATTCTATTTTTCATTAAATTTATGTATTTTTTTCCAGTTATCCTATTAGCAATTATTCAAGGAATTACAGAGTTTTTACCAGTAAGCTCTTCAGCTCATTTAATAATTGCCTCAGATTTCATTGAATTTACATATGAAAATATTGCTCTCGATGTCAGCCTTCATTTAGGGACTCTACTTGCAGTTATAGTTTACTTTAGATCAGATATTTTATTAATAATGAATGGGATCATTGATCCTCAGAGTAATGGGAGGAATGCTGCTATTCAAATATTTGTTGCTACTGTTCCAATCGTAGTCTTTGGAGGTCTCGCTTTCATGACAGGGATAATTGACTATTTCAGAAATATTCAAGTTATTGCACTTTCAACTATTATTTTTGGAGTTGTTCTTTATTACGCTGATATTCAAAATGATAAAAAAAATAAAACTATTAATGAGCTTAAAATTGAAGAAAGCTTTATCATCGGACTTTTTCAAGTTCTTGCAATAATTCCTGGAACATCAAGATCAGGAATTGTTTATAGTGGCGGCAGGTTCTTAAATATATCCCGAATTGAAGCCCTAAGATTTGCTATGCTACTTTCAATACCTACTATTTTACTATCTGCATTCATTCCAACCTACAAATTTATAGAAAGTCCATCTTCTGAGTTTTTACTAATGGGCATTGTTGGTCTTATTGTTTCATTTGGAACTGCTTATCTTTCTATCAGTCTGCTCATGAGTATGGTTAAAAAATTTTCGATGGTACCATTTGTAGTTTATAGGATTATTTTGGGAAGTGTTCTTTTAATATATTCAATAGTCTAATCTTTTACTTCAAATAAGTTGGAACTATAACTTTGGATGATTTAGCGCTAATATTTAATGATGCCAATGTATATGATTTCTCGTTCACGACATTATCAAATTTTAATATCTTTACTAAATCTCTGGTGATTATTGGATCAGGTAATAACTGAGCAAATGTTGCTATAAGTTTTGCTGCCACAATTGGCGCGGGGATTAAGAGTCTTTTTATCTCTAAGGTTTTTAATATTAGCTCATAAACTTCTTTCATTGTCATAATATCTGGCCCACCAAATTCATAAATTTTACCCTGATCATCTTTAGAATTTAAAAGTCTAATTATTCCATCAATTAGATCTTTCACATATACAGGCTGAAACTTATTATTTCCTCCTCCAAACATTGGTACAATAGGAGATAATTTTACAATTTTTGATTGCACTGAAAAAAACCCATCTTCAGGCCCAAATACAATTGATGGTCTAACTATTTTTGCTTTTGGAAAATTTTCTAATAAAATTTTTTCTCCCCGCCCTTTAGTTGATTGATATTTTGAGTCACTGTTTATATCAGCTCCAATTGATGAAACATGCAGTAACTCATCAACCTCATACTTACTAGAAAGCTCAGCAATATTCTTTATACCAGTTACATGACTGTCAAAGTAAGACTCTCCTCCAGATTCATGGAGAACACCCACAAGATTTATAATTATGTCAGAATTTTCTATATATTTCTCAATAGTTTGTGGCCTAACAATATTTCCATAACAAATATCAAGATTACTTGAGCTGCCCATAGGCCCTAATTTACCTTGTAAATAAGGATTTCTTGATACTGCACGAACAACATTGCCTGTTTCCAGCAATTGATAAATTAAGTTTTTACCTATAAAACCTGTCCCAAAGACTGTTATTACTTTATTTTTCATAATTAGTTAGTATGAATAAATATACATTTTTGTTTTAAATTTAAATAGGATATTTTCATTACAATGCAAACACATTTATATAAAAATGATTTAGATGATGGAATTATTTTTAATGGAAATGTTGCAATAGATACTGAGGCAATGGGATTAGATCCAGCACGTGATCGTTTATGCCTAATACAAATCTTTGATGGTGAAACCGATTGTCATATGGTTCAATTTGAAAATTCAAATACTGAGTCTCCAAATCTAATTAAATTATTAAATGATGAAAATATTCAAAAAATTTTTCATTATGCACGATTTGATATGGCTGCTCTAAAGCATGCTCTAAAAATAGATGTTAAAAATGTATATTGTACTAAGATAGCAAGCAAGATTGCAAGGACCTACACCAATAACCATGGTTTAAAAGATTTATGCAAAGAATTGCTAGGCGTTGAAATCTCAAAAAAACAGCAGAGTAGTGACTGGGGGAATTCAAATTTATCCAAAGAGCAAATTGCTTATGCTGCAAATGATGTAATATATCTTCATAAGATTAAAAATAAATTAGATGAAATGCTGGTTCGAGAAGATAGGCAACTATTAGTTGATGCCTGTCTATCATTTTTACCAACAAGAGTAGATTTGGATCTTAGAGGATGGGAAAATGATATTTTCTCACATTCATCATAAAAATATGAAATCATCTTCCGCAATTATTAAATCTGCCCTCGATGTATTAAGCATAGAAATAAGTGGAGTAAAATTAGTCAAAAGAACTTTTGATAGTAATTTTGTTGCTGCAATAAAAGAGTTATCTAAAACTAAAGGTCGAGTGATAATTACTGGTATCGGAAAATCTGGTCATATAGCTAATAAAATAGCAAGCACAATGAGCTCTACTGGAACTGCAGCTCAATTCTGTCATTCTAACGAAATGTCTCATGGTGATTTAGGCATTCTATCCAGTAAAGATATATTAATTATAATTTCTAATTCAGGAAATAGCTCAGAACTTAAGGATGCTATTTCATTTTCAAAAAAAAATAAGATTAAAACGATTGGAATTTCTTCAAACATCAAAAGTGAATTGATGCAGTCTGTTCATTACCCTCTCTTACTCCCTATAGCTAAGGAGGCTTGTGCCGTTGGTAAAGCGCCAACTACCTCAACAACAATGACACTTGTGCTGGGTGATGCAATTTGCGTAGCTCTAATGAAATTAAAAAAATTTAAAATTGAAGATTATAAAAAAATACATCCAGGTGGAGCACTCGGTCTGAGTCTTATGAAGGTAAAAGATATCATGCATACTAAAAGCAAACTTCCACTTGTAAATGAAAATATAAAAATGAAAAATGTAATCATAGAAATGACCAAAAAATCGTTTGGGCATGTAGGAGTGATCGATAAAGATAAGAAAATTGTTGGCGTAATCACAGATGGTGATTTGAGAAGGGGTTTAAATGCTAGATTCCTTGATAAACAGGCAAAAGATATAATGACAAAAAATCCAAAAATAATCTTTGATGAAATGCCATTATTGGATGCTTTATCTATTATGACTAAAAATAAAATTACTTGTTTATTTATATCAAACAATAAATCTACTAAAAAACCTATAGGTATAATTCATATCCATGACTGCTTAAGATTGATACAGAATTAATTATGATTTTTAAGAAAAAAAAATTTCTTTTACATTTATTCATTATATTTTTACTTTTTTTTGGATTTAAATCTAATGGAGAAGAAGTTCAGAATACCATAGAAATTAAGAACCCTATTTTTACCACCAAAAGCATCGATGGAAGTCCTTATGAAATAAAAGCTGAAAAAGGGCTCCAAAGAGAAAATTTTTTAGATCTTTTTGTTATTGAGGCTAAATTAAAAACTAATAGAAACATATGGATCTATTTAAATGCAGATAAGGGAATATTTAATCAATCTAGTGGTGAAATACTACTTGAGAGCAATATTAAAATGTATACAGACACTGATGAAAAAATTTTTGCAGAACTAGCTACTGTAAATACAAATAGTAAAATAATTACTCTTAAGAAGAATGTAAAATATCAAGACTCTAATATCTTCATATCGGCGGATGAATCAATAATAAATGATGATTTTTCTAGTATCACATATTATGGAAATGTTAAGAGCAAGATTTTAAAAAATAAATCTTATGAATAAATTTATTCTATTTCTTTTTATCTTACTGATTTCAATTTTAAAAATTTCTAATGCGGATGAAATATTTATTGAATCTAAGGAATTACTTATTACTAATGAGCCTTTGACTACAACGTTTATTGGAAATGTCTATGCTTTTGATGATGAAATAAAAATTTGGTCTGATAAAATATTAATCCTATATACAGAAACAGAAAATCAAATTGATCAAATTAAAAGTTTTGGTAACACCAAATTAGTCAGAAAAAATCAAGAAATTTTATCGGAAAACGTGACATATTTTGTAATAGATAAAAAAATTTACGCAAAAGGAAATATAATTTTAACTCAAGATGAAAATATTATGAAAGGCAATGAATTAAGTGTGGATTTAGTAAGGTCCACAAGTATAATGAAAAGCAATGAAAATAAAAAGGTGACGGTTAAAATTAATAACAATGAATGAGCATATAAGTCAACCAGAACTTGCAACATCAAACACTGGTTTAAAAATAAAAAATATTAGAAAGTCTCTTTCAAAAAAACCTATTGTTCGCGATGTTTCAATTAATGTTGAACGTGGGAAGGCGATTGGTCTACTAGGGCAAAATGGTGCAGGTAAAACAACAACATTTTACATGACTATGGGATTGATTAACCCTGATGGTGGAGAAATATACTTAGATGATAACAATATTACTTCACTTCCAATGTATAAGCGCGCTCGTCTCGGGCTTGGTTACTTACCTCAACAACCGAGTATTTTTAGAGGACTGTCTGTAGAAGACAATATTTTTTCAATACTTGAGACACAAAAAAGTAACTCAGACCAAATCAAGAATATTTTAGAAGAGCTTCTTACTGAGTTTTCTCTCACTCATCTGCGCAGAGCAATGCCTTATAATTTGAGTGGAGGAGAAAGAAGAAGAACTGAGATTGCAAGATGCCTAGCATCAAATCCAAAAATTATTTTAATGGATGAACCATTTGCAGGTGTCGATCCTATAGGGATTAATGATATTAAAGAATTAATTAAACATCTAACTGATAGAAATATCGGTGTTCTTATAACAGACCACCAATCACGTGAAGTTTTAGATACTTGTGAGTATTCATACATAATGCATGCCGGTGAAATTATTTCAGAAGGAACTAGTGATCACATCATAGGTGATCAAGATGCCAGAAAATTCTATCTAGGTCAAAGCTTCAAAGTTTAATGGTGGAGCTAGTCGGGATCGAACCGACGACCTCATCACTGCCAGCGATGCGCTCTTCCAGCTGAGCTATAGCCCCAACTAAAAATTAAATTATTTTTCTTCTAAAGATGCTTCGTCTTCATTACTTATATCAAGACCATCTAAATCAGGATCTATATCATTTACATCTGCATCATCTAAACTAATAGTATCTTCTTCGTCATCCATTGCAATTTCTGCATCCGCATCATCTTCAAGCATAGATTCTGAGGCATCACTTCCAATTAAGTTGTCATCAACAGTAGATTCTAAATCATCTTCATAAACTTTTTTTGCCGCCGGACTGGTAACAGGAATAATTTCATTTTCAATGGAATGACCACAATTTGGACATGGAAGTGGATATTTTCTATTCAAGTCGTAAAATTTTGTTTCGCATTCTGGGCATACTATTTTTTTACCCCATTCAGGTTTAGACATTTGATGACTTTCTATATAATAGTTGGTTATGAATATGGTGATATTGTATAATATAATTAAAACATACCTCAAGAAATAAAATTGAAAAAACAAACAAAATATAAGCTAAAGGGCTCACTACAAATATCAGGCGATAAGTCAATATCACATAGATCACTTATTTTATCATCTATGGCTCTTGGAGAGGCAAAAATTAGTAACCTTTTAGAGTCAGAAGATACTCTCAGTACAATAAAAATACTTAGAGCCCTGAGCATTCAGATAAAGAAAGTTAAAGAGGATTGGGTCGTGATTGGGAATGGTACAAACGGATACATTCAACCGTCTGAGGCACTCGATTGTGGAAATTCAGGAACAACTGCAAGACTAATGCTTGGGGCCGTTAGTACAAATCCAATTTTCTGTACTTTTATTGGAGACAAATCTCTAAGTAAAAGACCTATGACAAGAGTTACAAATTTTCTAAATACAATTGGCGCTGAAACTGTATTAACAAATAAAGATTATTTTCCGATGACAATTAATGGTGCGGAAGACCCGTTGCCACTTCATCACAAAATTACAAAAGCGTCGGCACAAATCAAAACAGCATTAATACTTGCTGCTTTAAATATAATGGGTAGAACATCAATAATAGAAACTAGAAAAACTAGAGATCATACTGAAATCTTATTAAAGTATTTAAAAGTAAAGTTTAGAGTAATTAAGCAAAAAGATAGTACTACTAAACTAGTATTTAATGGACCGTATGAGATCGAGGCAAAAAATATTTTTGTTGCTGGAGATCCTTCCTCTGCAGCATTTTTCATTGTTGCTGCACTTATAGTTCCAAATTCAAACATTATTTTGAAAAATGTTTGCTTAAATAAAACAAGAATAGAGTACATCAGTATTCTAAAAAAAATGGGTGCTAAGATAAAAGTTACAAAAGGAAAAACAAGAGCAGGAGAATTAATTGGTTCAATTCAAGTTGAGTATAGTAAATTGAAAGCTATCAATATTCCAAAAAAACTATCCCCATATTTAATCGATGAATATCCAATACTTTCAATTGCTGCATCAGTTGCAAAAGGAACAACGAAAATGAATGGACTTGAAGAATTAAGATATAAAGAAAGTGATCGTATAAAAAGTATTCACGAAAATCTTAAAAAGCTAAAAATTAATTGTTCAGTAAAAAAAGATGATGTCTCTATAACTGGCTCTGCAATTGATCCAAATGGTGGAGTAAAGATAAAAACTTTTGGGGATCATCGCATTGCAATGTCTTTTAAAGTCATAGATTTAATATGTGATAAACAATTAAGCTTTGATGACCTTGAATGTATTAATATAAGTTACCCAGATTTCAATAAACATTTAGATTCTATAAAAGTAGAAAATGGTTTGTAGTATAATTGCAATAGATGGTCCTGCTGGCGTAGGCAAGACAACAATTGCAAAAAAATTATCTAAAAAGATGAATGCCCCTGTTTTGTTTAGTGGTCAACTTTATCGAGCTGTAGCTTATGAAATGATTAAGAATAAAATAAACGCATCCCAAGAAAATAAGATTATCCAGATTGCTAAAAAATTAGATATGAACATTTACAGTGAAAGAGTTCTTTACACATCAAAAATAGATTTAATATCATCAAAAATTTCATCAAATAAATTACTCAGAAAAGCTCTTATAAACTATCAAAGAAGATTTCCAAAAATTCAAAAAAAAAAAATTAAGCATGTAATTATTGAAGGAAGAGATATTGGAACTGTCATTTTTCCAAGGGCTAAAGTGAAGTTTTTTATGTGGGCATCATCAAAAATAAGGGCAAAAAGAAGATATGATCAGATCAAAAAAACAAGTAAAAAAGCCAAATTATTATCAATTCACAAAGAAATTGATAGACGTGATCTAAGAGATATGACTAGGAAGGTTGCTCCGATGATACCAGCTGCAGATTCCTACTTGATTGACAATACTAATTACGATATACCCCAGACGTTTAATGCAATACTTAAGATATTAAACGAAAAGAATTAAAACTATTTATGAATCAAACTGCTGACACAAACCCTAGTTCATCCGAATTTGACCAGCTCCTATCTGAATCTCTCTCATCATCAAATCTTAAAGAAGGATCCATAATCAAGGGTATCATCTCTGAAATTGAAGATGACGCAGTTGTGGTCGATGTAGGTGGAAAAACAGAAGGCCGTATTCCCAAAAGAGAATTTATTTTTTTAAAAGATAAAAAAGAACTTGAAGTTGGCGATGAGATCGATGTTTATTTAGATAAAATTGAAAATCATAATGGAGAATGTATTCTCTCTAGAAGTAAAGCTAAGAATAGAGAAATTTGGGGTGAGATTGAAAAATCGTTTGAAGCAGGAGAACTCGTAGAAGGTGTTATTACAGGGAAAGTTAAAGGTGGATTATCATGTGAAATTGGTATTACCGCATTCCTACCTGGCTCACAAATAGATACTCGACCAGTTAGAGATATTTCACACCTTCTAAACGTACCTCAAAAATTTAAAATCCTTAAAATGGATGCTAAGCGCAATAATATCGTAGTTAGCAGACGAAGCGTCCTAGAAGAACTACATAAAGAAACTCGTGAAGAACGTTTCTCTCAAATGGCTCTTGGAGATGTTGTCGATGGTATAGTAAAAGCTATAACTGATTACGGCGCATTCATCGACCTAGGTGGCTATGATTCACTATTGCATAGCTCTGATATTACATACAAAAGAATTGGTCACCCAAGTGAAGTATTAAAAATTAGTCAGCAAGTTAAAGTGAAGATTATTAAAGTTGACCCTGAGAAAAACCGTGTATCAGTTGGTATGAAGCAACTTGAGAGTGATCCTTGGGAAACAGTTAAAGACCAATTTAAAGTTGATGATCAAGTAACAGGAATTGTGACTAACGTAACAGATTATGGAATTTTCATTGAAATTCAGAATGGCGTTGAAGGTCTTTGCCATAAAGACATGTTAACATGGAGCCAAAAGCAAAATTCAAAGCCTGGAAACTTATTTGCTCGTTCTCAATCAGTAGAATGTAAAATTCTTGAAATAGATTATGAGAAAAAGAGATTAAGTTTAGGAATTAAACAATTAACTAATAATCCATGGATTAAGTTTAATGAAGCTAATCCAATTGGTACGATTGTTGATACTGAAATCACAGCTATTAAAGATGGAATTATTTTCTGTGGCCTCGAAGATGAAATTGATGGAGCTATTTTTGCAAAGGATCTTTCTTGGGAACTATCTGGAAATGATGCAAAAGAAGAAGTTAAAAAATATAATGTTGGCGACAAAATAAAAGCTAAAATCATCTCAAATGAAAATGAAAAAGTTGCATTATCAATACGTGAGCTTGATGGCAACCCATTTGACGAACTAAAAGATAAGAAAAAAGGTGACATTGTAACTTGTACTGTAACTGATACGGACTCTTATGGAGTTAAAGTTGCTATTGGTGAAAATGGTCCGAAGGCAGTAATTAAAAAGAACGATCTTGCTATTCAAAAGGGCGATGCTCGTCCAGAGCGTTGGGCTAAAAATGATAAGCTTGATGCAATGATAACACAAATAGATGCATCAAGTTTGAAAATTGCTCTATCAATAAGGGCTCTAGAAGAACAAAATGAAGCTGAAGCTATGGAAAAATATGGAAGTAAAGATTCAGGCGCATCTCTGGGAGATATTCTTGGAAAAGCGATCAGCGACAAGAAATCTGAAGAATAAAATCAGTTAAATCATATATTTACATTAAATTTTATTATGCCTATAATTTAGGCATGAGTTTAATAAAATCACAATTAATCCAAAACATTACAGAAGCAAATCCTCATTTATTCGTGAGAGATGTCGAACGTATTGTAAATACAATATTTAATGAGATCACGAACTCATTAGCTGAAGGTAAACGAGTTGAGCTCAGGGGTTTTGGAGCTTTTAGTGTTCAACATAGAAAATCTAGAGTTGGCCGTAATCCAAGAACGGGGGCGGCAGTAGAAGTTGAGGAAAAATTTATTCCTCGATTTAAGACTGGAAAAGAATTGCGAGTAAAATTGAATTCTAAAAATAATGCATCACAACCTGAACAAAACGAAGAATAACCAAGTCTTCTCACTAGATAAATTTTGACCAATAATCCTATTTTCTGTGCAATCGACACAAGCGATATCGATAAAGCTAAAGAGCTGGCAATCAATATTAAACCATATGTTGGTGGAATAAAGCTTGGCTTAGAATTTTTTACTTCATGTGGAATATCAGGCATTAAACAAATAGAGGATTTAGGCTTACCACTTTTTATTGATTTAAAATTCTATGATATTCCAAATACTGTAACCTCAGCTCTAAAAAATATTTTAGAAATTAATCCAATGTTCACAACGATACATTGTACTGGTGGAAGAAAAATGATGACTGAATGTATGAACTTAAAAAAAGAGATGAACAGTACAACAAACATTATTGGTGTCACCATGTTAACGAGCTTTGACGATCAAGAAATTAATGAGATTGGATTTAGAGACTCTATCCCAGACTCAATAAACAAACTTGCGGGACTAGCTAATGATTGTGGTCTGGATGGATTAGTCTGTAGTCCACTTGAAGCAAAAAAGATTAAAAGTGATTTTCCTCAGCTTAAATTAATTGTACCTGGAATCCGAAGATCTTCGGATGAAACCAATGATCAAAAAAGAACATTGTCCACAAATGAAGCAGTCATTAATGGCGCAGATATTTTAGTTATTGGTAGACCAATAACCGAGTCTACTGATCCAGTAAAAGCAGCTGAAGAATTATCAAATGAAATTCAATGACAAATTCTTATGTCAAGATTTGTGGCATAACCACTATTACCGATGCAAATTTTGCAATAAGTTATGGTGCTGATTACTTAGGGTTTATTTTCTATCCTAAATCCAAGCGTTATATTTCTTATGATAACTGCAAAGAAATAATAGATGTTATAAAAGACAAGATTCAAACTGTTGCAGTGACCGTAGATCCTTCAGATAACGATATTTTAGAAATTAATAAATTGGGTGTTGATTATATTCAGCTCCATGGAAGTGAAACAGTTGAGCGCATCACTGAAATCAAAACTAGATGTACCTCTTCAATAATCAAGGCATTTGGAATAAATACTATTGATGATTTAGAGCAAACAACTAATTATCGTGACTTATCAGAATTTTTTTTGTTTGATTACAAACCCAGTTCATCTGAAATGCCAGGAGGTAATGCTAAGCAATTTGATTGGTCAATCATTGATAAATCTCTAGTTAACAAGCAATTCTTCCTATCTGGTGGGTTAACTTTGGACAATATTGAAAATGCTGTAAATACAGGAATTACTAATTTTTTTGACGTTTCAAGTGGAGTTGAATCAAATCCTGGAGTAAAAGATACTGAAAAATTAAAGAAATTTATAAATTTAATTAAGCATTAGATATGATTGAGTTACAAAAAGGCATACCTCTAATCGACCAGCATGATGAGCATGGCTATTGGGGAGGAAAATTTGGTGGAAGTCAAATAGCCGAGTCATTAAATTATCCTATAGAAGAACTGACACGAGAGTTTGAAAAATTAAGACATGATGAAAAATTTATCGCTGAAAGAGATCATTATTTTAAAAACTTTGTAGGTGCTCCAACTCCATTTATTAAATTAAATAATTTAACAAAATATCTTGGAGGGGCTCAAATCTATTGCAAACTTGTTTCTAAAGCTACAGGTGGAGCACATAAGGCATACAATGCTGTTGTTCATGCGCTCATAGCTAAACACTTAGGAAAAACTTTTATCGGTGGTGATACGGGTGCAGGTTATGCTGGAAAAATGCTTAGTATGGTATCTGCGCACTTTGGATTGAAAGCGAAAATATTTATGGGTGCAAAGGATATTGAGCGACAACAAATCAATGTCTTTTCAATGAGATCTTATGGAGCAGAAGTTGTTCCAGTAACATCTGGCTCTCAGACATTAGTTAATGCAGTATCAGAGTGTATGCGCTGGTGGACTGCTGAAAATGAAACTGCACATATGTGTGTTGGTAGCACCGTTGGTCCTACAATTTTTGTAAAAATTTGTGCATGGTCAACAGCTCAAATATCTAGAGAAATGAAAAAACAAGTTATTGATGAGTTTGGTGAGATACCAAAAAATATGAAGCTTATCAATTGTGTTGGAGGAGGAAGTTCAGCTGCTGGGTTCTGGAATGAATGGATGGATCATGATAATGTTGAACTCATAGGTGTAGAAGCGGGAGGACCAGAAGATTCAAAGAAACATGCGGCACCATTGACTAACAGTAGTAAGCTTGGAGTGCTTCATGGTTCTACTCAATATGTGATCCAAGATAGTGACGGAGAAATAGAAGAAACTGAATCAATTAGTGCAGGACTTGATTATCCAGGTGTTTCACCTCTTCATTGTTTCTTAAAAGAAACTGGAAGAGCTCGTTATACATCTGCGACTGATGAAGAGGCCATAGAAGCGTTCAAACTTGTTTCAAGACTTGAGGGTTTTGTGAGCCCATCATTGGAACCAGCTCATGCATTTGCAGAAGCAATAAAAATTGCACCAAATTTGAGTAAAGACACTATTATATGTGTTGATTCTTGTGGAGATTCTGCAAAAGATGCGCAGATAATCGCTCAACGTTTAGGTTATAAACTGTGAGTTCTGATACTTTAAAGCAAAAGTTTTCTGAATTAAAAAAAGAGGGTCTCCCTGCTCTATTAACTTATACTGTAGGCGGTGATCCATCAAAAGATATCTCTTTAGAAATATTTAAATCAATAGCAGAATCTGGTGCAGATATAATTGAGTGTGGGCTTGGACATTCTGCAAATATAGGTGATGGAGCGGCAATTCAAGATAGTACTTATCGAGCATTGTCTAATGGAATTCAAACTGATGATGTATTTTCAATTATAAAATCTTTTAAAAATGAATACTCACAAGATGTCATAATCATGACTTATCAAAATAAGATCATGTCTTATGGAGAGAAAAATTTTATTGAAAAATGTGTTGCTAGTAATGTTTCAGGGATCATATGTGTTGATTATCCGTGGCCAACAAATATGAGTTTTGCAGATGAATGCAAAAAAAATAATATTACGTTTATACAACTATTATCTCCCACAACGTCTGAAGAACGCCTAAAGCTTATTTTAGATGATAGTCACGATGTCTGCTATTATATTTCACAACTATCAACGACTGGATCAAAACTAAAAGTTTCATCAGAAGAAATACTTAACAAATTTAACTTAATGAAGTCTATTGCCCCTGAAAAAAATTTTATTATTGGTTTTGGAATTACACTTGATACCATTCAATCCATTAAGGATGTTGATGCAATCGTCGTAGGATCTGCTCTTTGTAAAGAAATTTCACGCTCAGTTAATGAAAGTCAGAATCCTGCCACAAATATTGGTAATATGGTGAAGCAATTAAAAGAAAAATTAACAGCATTAATTGGATTTTAAATAAAATTAAAAAGATTCTTCCAGGTAAGAAAAAAAGCTTAGATGTGCCTGATAATGCTTGGCAAAAATGTAAAGTGTGCATGACGATGCTTTATGCTGATGAACTTGAAAAAACATCTTATGTATGTCCCAATTGTGATAATCACTTACAAATTCATCCAAGACTGAGACTGAAAAACTTATTTGATGACGGACAATTCGAAGAAATAAAATACCCTTCAAACTTCTCTGATCCGTTGAATTTTAAAGACTCAAAAACCTATAGAGAACGCTTTAATCAAGCTCAAGAAAAGACCGGTATGGATGACGCATTCCTCATAGGAATGGGGAAAATCAAGGGAATTCCAACTACTATTGCCGCAATGTCGTTCGGATTCATGGGTGGATCAGTTGGACCAGCTGGTGCTGAAGCCATGGTGAAAGCGGCGGAACATAGCGTAACATTTAATACTCCACTTGTTGTGTTCACATGCTCTGGTGGTATGAGAATGCAAACTAATCAATTTAGTCTTCAAGCAATCCCAAAAACATTAATTGCCGTTGATATGGTAAAAGATGCAAAGCTTCCGTACATCGTTGTTTTAACTGACCCAACTAGTGGTGGTGTTTCAGCGTCATTTGGTATGGTTGGCGATGTTACAATTGCTGAACCAAATGCATCTATCATGTTTGCGGGTGCATCTGTAACTAAGAATACAACAGGTGAAACAATGCCTGAAGATGTTCAAAAAGCAGAATATTTATTAGAACATGGATTTGTAGATCAAATTGTACATCGAAGAGATATACGAGATAGCTTGGCTCAGATCATGTCAATCCTACTTAAGCGAGCAGCATAATTGACCATCAGTGATGACAGCGTTAATGCGCTCTTAGATTCTCTATTAGAGCTGCACCCTAAGAAGATAGATCTGTCTCTTGATCGATCATTTGCCCTACTCAATAAACTTGGAAACCCTCAAGATAAAATTGAAAATATCATCCACTTCGCTGGAACCAATGGTAAGTTTTCAACTCTTAATTTTGTGAAAGAAATTTTAAAATATAATCAGAAATCAATTAATGCTTACATATCTCCTCACTTAGTAAAATTTAATGAACGTTTTGAAATACAAGATGAAATTATTTCAAATGAAACTCTTCATCAAACCCTATCAGATGTGAAGGATGCAAATAATTTGGACCCTATTACTTTCTTTGAAATTACATCTGCTGGGTTTTTTAAACTAGCAGCAGAACACTCATCTGATTACACACTTCTTGAAACGGGTCTGGGCGGACGGCTTGATTCAAGTAATGTGATGATACCTTTAATATCTGTCATAGCCTCAATCTCTCATGACCATCATGATTTTTTGGGTGACACTATTGAGAAAATAGCGGCTGAAAAAGCAGGGATTATTAAGAAAAATGTTCCCGTTGTTATTGGCTACCAACCATTTAATGAAGCAAGAAGAGTTTTACTTGAATACGCTGAATCAATCGAAGCACCAACATTTATGTATGATCAAGATTATACAATTAACAAAGATGGAGATAATTTAGTTTACGAGGATGAAAAGCATAAAATTAGATTTGAAAACTTAAGTCATCAGGGTGAATTTCAAATTAAGAATTTAGGTCTTGCCATAGCAACCTGTTTTCAACTTGAAGATATTAATATTCATTCTTTTCTTGAAAATAACTTACACCAAAAAGTATATTTTCCAGGTCGCTTTGAAAAGTTAGAGAATAATACTTTAAATAACCTTATCTCTGAGCAAAATGAATTGTATCTTGATGGTTCTCATAACCCAGATGCTGCAGCCAACATTAATGAAGCTCTTCGCTCTTTAACTGAGAAAAAGCTTTGCATTATTATCGGAATGTTGAATACAAAAAATCCTGCAGAATATATTCAACAATTCTCTGATATCGAAAGTATTCATACAATCAGCATAC
>JAQWTH010000020.1 GCA_029242795.1 Candidatus Pelagibacterales bacterium
CACAGTTTCTTTTTGTCTTGATTGATCAGGTAAAAATGTATCTGTTTCTTTTTCGTATTTAAGTTTATTCCCTGATTGAGATGCAAGATGAACAGTAGGTGTCCAATTGCCAGAAACAAAAATAGAGTCACATGGAATTGTTGTTAAATTTTTATAGCCATCTTTAGACTCATTTAGTTCACCAATGGTAGCTGACTTAACTTTTTTATACCCAGCGGTGTTCGCAATCCCATGATTAAATTTAATTTCTATTCCTATATTTTTAGCTTCTATGACTACTCCAGCGTCAGAAGATTTTCTGGTATCCAAAATAATGGTATCTATGCCATGAGTTTTAAACTCAATTGCTGTTTCATAGGCTGTGTCATTGTTCGTGAAAATAATTGGTTTTTTTCCTGGTAGAACTCCATAAACTTTTAAATATTCACGAGCAGACGTTGCTAACATGATGCCAGGTCTGTCATTGTTAGCAAAAATAAGAGGTCTTTCAATTGAACCGGTAGATATCAAAACATGTTTAGCTCTTATGTACCAAAGTCTTTGACGAGGAGTATAAGGCTCAGGATCATTAAGATGATCTTTACATCTTTCAAACATTACAAGCATATTGTGATCATAGTAGCCAAAAACCTGAGAGCGTTTTTTTACAATCACATTTGGCATAGATTTTAACTCACTAATAGAATCTTCAACCCACTCGTCACCATTCTTATTGCCAATAGTTACATTATCAGTGAGTAAAGAACCGCCAAATCTAGCTTTGTCCTCGGCAAGAATAACTCTTGCTCCATTTTTTGCAGCGGATAGGGCACTTGCGATACCAGAAGGCCCAGATCCAACCACCAGAATATCACAATGTTCGTACTGATGTTCGTATCGATCAGGGTCAGGATCCAAAGATGCCTTTCCCATTCCTGCAGCCTTTCTTATAAAAGGCTCGTAGACATGATACCAAAAACTTTTTGGCCACATAAATGTCTTGTAATAAAATCCAGCAGGAAAAAATCGGTTAAAAAAATTATTAATTCCTCCAACGTCAAAGTTGACTGATGGCCAACAATTTTGGCTTTCAATCCTTAAGCCTTCTACTAATTCTACTTCAGTGACATTAACATTTGGCTCTGTAATACTGTCTTTATATAATTGAACTTTTCCATTCGCATCTTCAACTCCAGCAGCAATAATACCTCTAGGCCTATGATATTTAAAACTTCTACCAATGAGATGAACACCATTTGCTAGTAAAGCTGAAGCTAAAGTATCACCTTTGTAGCCGATGTATTTTTTTCCATTGAATATAAAGCTAATTTCTTTATCTCTATCAATAAGACCTCCAGCTGGTATTCTAAATTCTTGAGACACTTTAGAGATTTTCTTTCATTTCCATCGTTTGGATTATGTCGTGAGTAGCTGTGTTCCTCATCACTTTAAACCATTGACGACATCCTGAGATATGATGCCATAGTTCTAAGTGGTTCCCTCTTGGGTTTTTACGATAATAAACAAAATTATCCCAATCTTGATCTGAGATTTCGCTATTCAATTCTGGCCTCTTCACAGTGGCATCTCCACCATAGGCAAATTCATTTTGAGATCTATTTCCACAATAAGGACATTTTATTTCTAGCATAATTAACTAATCCAGGTTTTTGTTCCTAGTCCTTTTTCATCAATTAGGTGTCCTGTGTGGAATCGATCTAATTTAAATGGAACACTTAATTCATGAGGTTCATTGCAGGCAATTGTGTGAGCAAAAGTTAGTCCAGAAACAGGTGTTGCTTTAAAGCCGCCATAGCACCAACCACAATTTAAGAAGACTCCCTCAATATGAGTTTTGTCAATTATCGGAGAACCATCCATGGACATATCCATAATCCCACCCCAGGTTCGTAGTATCTTTAATCGACTTAAATTTGGAAAGAGAGCTGCACCTTCAGTTAACACATGTTGAATTGTTGGTAAATTTCCTCTTTGAGCATAACTATTATATCCATCTAAATCTCCCCCCATAACCATTTCACCTTTATCAGATTGACTACAATAAAAATGACCCGCACCAAATGTTACCACTCCATCAAGTAAAGGTTTTACTGGCTCTGAAACACATGCTTGCAAAACATGAGCTTCAATTGGAAGAGTCATATTTAATTTTTCAGCTAGTATAGAAGTGCTTCCAGCAACGCAGAGTCCAACTTTTTTAGTCTTGATATTGCCTTTTGACGTTTGTACTCCAATGACTTTACCATTCTCGATATCAAAGCCATTTACTTCACAATGCTGTATTATATCTACTCCCATATCATCAGCAGCTCTTGCATATCCCCAAGCAACCGCATCATGTCTTGCTGTTCCACCAATAGGTTGAAGAAGTCCTCCAAAAATTGGGAAACGAGCATTCTCAGTAAAATCTGCAAATGGGATCATCTTTCTTACCTCTTCTCTTCCAAGAAGAGCTGCGTCAATCCCATTCAACCTCATTGAATTTCCTCTTCTAGCATAGGCATTTAATTGGGAATCTGAGTGAGCAAGATTTAGTATTCCTCGCGGCGAATACATTACATTATAATTTAATTCCTGACTCAGGCCTTTCCACATTTGCATGCCTTGTTCATAGAACAAATTATTAGCATCATGCATATAATTGGATCTTAAAATCGTTGTATTTCTTCCAACGTTTCCTCCTCCAATCCAACCCTTTTCAAGGATAGCAATATTTTTCAGATCATAGTATTTTGCTAAGTAATAAGCAGTAGCTAATCCATGACCACCACCACCAATGATAACTGCTTCATATTCTTTTTTTGGCTCAGGATCTCTCCAAGCAACATCCCAATCTTTATGATGATTGAGAGCATTTTTAACCAGACTGAATACTGAGTATTTTTTCAAAACTAATAACCTTTAAAGTTTATTTATATAGAACGATTTTGATCAACTCCAAGGAAAGGGACTGTTTGAAGTAGGATGTAACTTGCCTTCCTCATATCTTGAGAATCTGAACGGTTCTAATAAGTTGCTTTTTTCTCCAAGGACTTCATCGGCAACAAGTTTCCCTACGCCTAACATCTTATATCCATGATTGGAATCAGCGATCATGTAAACATTTTCTCTGAATTGATCAAATACAGGAAAAGAGTCAGGAGTAAAACATCCCAGTCCACCAGTAGCACCTTTTTTAAATAAGTGAGATTTTCCCTCAAATCTTTTATGACAGAATGCCAATGCAGAAGTCCACATATGCGCAAAGTTATCATCAATTACAAAGTTTTTAGATGATGGTCCATATGGATCTACTTCTATACCTGCTCCACCAGGTTTACCTACTTTGTAGGGAGAGGCTCCACCTTGAATTCCCCCAAAATGAAAATCAGGCTTATAATAAATACCCCACAATTTATCTGTTATAAGAGATTTATCATCATCAGAATAAAGAGGTGCGTCAGTATCAACATGGATGACAGGAGGCATATTTCCATCCTCAGTTTTTAAAAAATTTGGATCTACGTTGAGAACACCTTCAACTAAAAACCAGTATTGCCACATTGGAATATTTTCATGCATTGCTCCATTACTTTTTATGCTGACCTCTTTGGGTAGCTCCAGCATATTCCAAAATGATTGAGCCCAAGGACCCGCACCGATTATAACTTGATCACACTTTATTGAACCTTTATCAGTGTCTACTGCAGTTACTGCATCAGAATTTGAACCATATTGAAAGCCTTTTACTGTGACACCTGTTAAAAGTCTTACGCCTTCATGCCCTGCTTTATCTGCCAAGCCATACATCGCAGATGTATTATTAGCATAACCTCCTCTTTTTTCATGAAGGACACTTGTTATCCCTTTTGCTTGCCAGTCACTAAACATTGACTTCATATATTTTTCAGATTTTTCTTTTCCTTGAATGAATTCTGACTCATATCCAATATTTTTTTGTTGTTCATAAATAGAAGCAACATCTTCTTCCATACACTCTGGACTGATCTGCATGTAGCCAACACTGTGATAGTGATATGCTTTAGGGTCTGTTTCCCAAACTTCTACAGAGTGTGCCATCAACTCTCTCATTGCAGGTTGAAAATAATTATTTCTTACTACACCACATGCAACGCCAGTTGCACCAGCAGCAATTGAATCTTTTTCAATAACTAAAATTTTACTTCCGTCACCTTTGCCTTGAGCTTTTAATTTTGTAGCTAAATGGTATGCTGTGCTCAATCCATGGATTCCAGCGCCAATGATTACAAAATCAGCTTTATCCGGTATCGACATTAAATAATCCTAAATTTTAAATCTAATAATTAGCATTTTTCTTACTTCGCGATAGTTGTCAATCCAAATTTGATGTATGCTCTAAGATACATATGGAAATTAATTTAGAGAATTTTAACGTAAGAAAAACAAACCCTTATGATGCTGGAGTCATAGGGCTTCCAGATGGAATTGAACGCTATATAGCTAAAGCTATGGGTTTGACTGGCATTGAGTTCTTTAAGGGTGACCAGATTTCAATCAAAAATATTGAAGGAAGTCAAATGGCTGAAGTTGTTGTTTTTGATAATACTGGAAATTCCTCACCAGAATTAATTGGATTGAAAAGTAATAATGATGCTGTTTTTACTAAGGAAGTATTATCTAATAAATCAGAACAAGATTATCTATTATCAAAATTAAAGAAGAAGAATATTAATTTTCATAAAGCTCGATCAATTGACTTGTTCGATCAAGAAACAATCGCTGGAACAGTTGAAGAGTTTACTTGTGAAAATGATGGATTCATCATCATTGCAGTACCTGGTGTTGATATGACAGTTGATAGTCATAATCCTCCAACTGATTTAGAAATAAAAATCAAAAGACAGAATAAGACTAATAATAAAGCTAATTATTTTTTACCACCACCGTTAGCTCCAGTTAAAGAAGAATTTATCGTGAATAATAGCACTGCAATATCATATGAAGTTGAAGCAGGTGATTTTATACAAGTTATTGATCTTTACGGTAGGCAGTGTTCTGATTTTCAAGTTTTTGACTCATTAAAATTAGAAAAGGGTAAGGAGCTATCAATAGATCCAATGGTTACGAGAAGTATCATTGGAATGAATTATGCAGTTCCGGGGTTATTTTCAAAATATTTTGATCAAGATCAGGATGCATTAGTGGAAGTAGTCCAAGACACCTGTGGAAGACACGATACATTTGGCAATGCATGCAGTTCTAAATATTATGAAGATGTTGGATACTTTGGTCATGCAAACTGTTCAGATAATTTTAATGAAGCACTAGCTCCTTATGGTGTACAAAAGAGAAGGGCTTGGCAGGCAATAAATCTTTTTTTTAATACTGGACTTGATGCTACAAATGTTTTTTATTTTGATGTTCCTTGGTCAATACCAGGAAACTATGTTCTATTTCAAGCTCAAAAAAATTTAGTCTCTCTATCATCAGCTTGTCCTTGCGATATTGATGCTGCAAATGACTGGAACCCAACTGATATTTGCGTTAGGATTTACTCTAAGGAGAATTTTTTCTCTAAAGCTTTAGGATACCGCAAAAGTGTGGGAGCAGATATTGATTTGACAAAACAAACAGGGTTTCACGAAAGAACATCAGAATTGACGAATGATTATACTGAGTTTGCCGGAGTATGGATACCGAGGAAATACGATAATCATGGCGCGATAGCAGAATATACCGCATGCAGAAATAATGTCGTAATGATGGACTTATCATCTCTTAAAAAGTTTGAGGTAATTGGTCCTGATGCAGAAGAGCTTATGAATACTGCGCTAACTAGAAATATTAAGAAACTATCCGTTGGCCAGGTTATTTATACAGCAATGTGTTATGAAAATGGAACAATGATTGATGATGGAACACTTTTTAGACTGGGAGACACCAACTTTCGATGGATTGGTGGAAGTGATTATTCTGGAGAATGGTTACGAGAATTAGCTTTAAAATTAAATTTAAGAGTTTCAGTTAAATCTTCTACAGATCAATTACACAACCTTTCGGTTCAGGGTCCAAACAGTCGTAAAGTTTTGTCAAAAATAATGTGGACGACACCTGCAAGTCCTGGAATTGAGGATTTAAAATGGTTTCATTTTAACATCAGTCGATTAAACGATCATCTCGGTATACCGGTAATGTTGTCTCGAACTGGTTATACGGGAGAACTTGGATATGAAGTTTATTGTCATCCAAAAGATGCTCCAGCAGTTTGGGATGCAATTTGGGAAGCTGGACAAGAATATAAAATTGTTCCCATGGGATTTGATGCTTTGGATATGCTAAGAATTGAAGCAGGATTGATTTTGGGTGGAAATGAATTTAGTGATGAAACTGATCCTTTTGAGGCTGGAATTTCATTTACAGTTCCTCTTAAATCAAAAGATGCCAATTTTATTGGTCGTGATGCTCTAGTAAGAAGAAAAGAGAACCCCCATAGAAAGCTAGTTGGCCTTGAAATAGAAGGAAATGAAAAATGTGGACATGGAGACTGTGTTCATATTGGAAAAGGTCAAGTTGGAGTCATAACTAGTGGTATGATTTCACCAACGCTAGATAAAAATATTGCTTTATGTCGAATAGATATTCATTCCTCAGAAATTGGAAGTGAAGTTGAAGTTGGTAAACTTGATAGCCATCATAGAAGAATTAAAGCTAAGATAATTGAGTTTCCATTTTATGATCCAACTAAAAGTAGAGTTAAAGCTTAGTTTTCAACAATTCACTACCTATAGTATGTCACATAGATAATTAATCTATATTTAGTAAATATTTCACAACATTTATTTTATTTCATTTCACTTTAGTCACGTTCTATGAGTATAATTTTTCAGGATTAATTAAATCAAAATTAGGAGTAAATTAAATGAGAAAGATAATAAGTTTACTTTCTGCTATGTTCATAGTTACAAGTATTACGCTTGGAACTGCGGCTTACGCGGCAGATAGTAAAAAGCCAATTAGAATTCCAACTCATAACTGGTCAAGTCAAATTGTGATGGCTTATGTTATTGGTGGAATTTTTGAGAGCATTGGAAACAATGTTGAATACGTTCCAGCTGACTCTAATGCTGTTTATGAAGCAATTCGTCAAGGTGATGTAGATATATCACATGAAGTATGGCAATCTGCATTTGGTAAGTCATTTGATAATGCCAGAGATGCAGGAGGTCTTCTTGACTGGGGTGATCATGAAGCAAGAACTCTAGAAGATATGGGTTTCCCAAACTGGATTTTGGATACAGATTTATGTCCTGGTCTTCCAGATTGGACAGCTTTAAAGAATCCAGATTGTGCTGCAAATTTTGCAACACCTGACTCAGGCGGTAAAGGACGTTGGTTAGAGGGTCCACAAAGTTGGCATGGTGATTTAATGCCTCAGCGTTTGGAAGCTCTTGGATTAGATGATCTTTGGATGGTTAAGTTTGCCGGTGGAGCTGATGCACTATGGGCTGACCTTGCTTCTGCAGAAAAAGAGCAAAGAGGTAGCATTATCTTTAACTGGACACCAAACTTTACTGATGGTGCTGGATTTACATTTATTGATTTCCCTCCATACTACGATGGTTGTAGACCTGTAGATGGTGGTGATGGAAAATGTGGATCTCCAGACGGCTATCTAAAGAAAGCTGTGTATGAAGGTTTTCCTAAAACACATCCACAAGCAGCTGAAATTTTCAAGAAAATGTCTTTTACAACAAGTCACATAGGTGCAATGGCAGCTTTGGTTGATACGGATAAAATGACACATGAAGATGCTGCTAATAAGTGGTTAGCTGATAATGAATCTGTATGGAAAGCTTTTGTAAATTAATTGTTTTTTAATAAAGATTCTTAAATTAATCTCTCCCCTAGTTTATACTAGGGGAGATTTTTTTTACTATTTTGGATTCATGAAGAAATTATCTATTTGTATTTTTGTAATTCTGTTGATTTCCAACTCCGCATACGCACGTAAAACTGGATGTGATGGAGATTGTGAAAACGGTGTTGGGACTTGGACTTATACTGATAAAACAGTTTATGAGGGCCAGTGGAGCAACAGTTTAAAACATGGGCAAGGAATAGAGACATGGCCAAATGGTTATGTTTACTCCGGTACATTTGATAATAGCGAATGGCATGGTCAAGGAAGTCTTATATTTCCTGATGGCTCAAAATATGAAGGTGAGTGGGTAAACGATAATATGAATGGTCAAGGATCATTTACATGGGCTAATGGAGATGTTTATACCGGTGGATTTCTAAATAGCAGTAGGCATGGAGAAGGAGTTCTAGAGAAGTCAGATGGCACAGTCTTAAAAGGTATTTGGAATGAAGGAGAATTAGTTGAGTCTAATTAAAAACTGATGGCTTTGGAGAGTAATTTACAGGCAGATAAAATAACCCCAAGTGGCTTAAGAAAATTAACAGGTCTTTTGATTCTTATTTTAACAATTATTTTCATTTTTTTAATTTTGAATAATATTTTTAAAAAAGAAGAATTCGAACCTATAGTTGAAGACGTGATTACTGAAGAGGAAAATGTTGAAGATTATGATGATTTTATTTTTGCATTACCAAGTGGTAAATTGAATTTCTATGATAGCAAGGATGGATATGAGTTATCTATTAATGAATATGAGACGATCTGCAAAAACACAAAGATAATCACTCAACGCTCAATTATGGGTGCAAATATATCGGATATTCAAGCACAAGAATTATATAACGATAATGGAAATAAAATAGATCGATATTTAGTGAAGTGGGATGATGATAATAAAATTTGTTTAGCTGAATATACGATTAAAGCTCTTCAAGGTTCAACTGAAACAGTAACTGTAATAGGTCAAGCAAAAGGTTTTTTAAATACCGGCGTTGATACCAGAGTATATTTTATAAAAAACTTTTAGAGAGATTTTTAAATGAGGGATTTTTTTTATATTTTAGTATACATTGATTGGATACACTTATGACTTCTTTAGATCCAGTAATTAGATGTGAATCTGTTTATAAAATTTTTGGCGCAAATGCAAAAAAAATGCTCAATGATTCTAATGGAAATGTTGATGCTAAAAATTTTCAAGATGCAGGATGTATTGTTGGTGTAAATAATGCATCTTTTGATGTGGCTAGAGGAGAGATGTTGGTGGTAATGGGCCTCTCTGGGTCTGGAAAATCAACTTTACTTCGATGTATATCAAGACTAACAGATGCAACCTCAGGCAAAATTTTCATTGATGGCCAAGATCTTCTCTCTCTAAAAAATAAGGAACTTATTGAATTAAGAAGAAATAAAATGGGCATGGTTTTTCAGAGCTTTGCCTTATTGCCCCATAAAACAGTATTAGAAAATATTGCTTTTCCACTTCAAATAAAGGGCATTAAAACAAATGATAGTATAACGAAAGCTTTAGAAATGCTTGAGTTAGTTGGTCTAGATGGTAGGGAAAATTATTTTCCCAGAGAATTATCAGGTGGACAACAACAACGAGTAGGTATTGCAAGGTCTTTAGCAGTTGAGCCAGACATATGGTTTTTAGATGAGCCTTTTTCAGCTCTTGATCCTTTAATTAGAAAAGAAATGCAAGATGAATTCTTAAGATTACAAAGCACGCTTAAGAAAACAATTTTATTTGTAACACATGATTTTGATGAGGCTTTAAAACTTGCTGATCGTATTGCTATTATGAAAGATGGAATAATTGAGCAACTCGATACTCCTGCCAATATTGTCTTAAATCCTGCTACAGAGTACGTACGTAAATTTACTCAAGAAGTTCCTAGAGAAAAAGTTCTAAAGATAGAGTCAGTTATGGATCCTATTTCAGGAGAAACAAACCTAAGTGAATTTAAAGTCTCAAAAGATGCAATAATAGAAACAGTTGCTGAAAAAATTTTGAATCAAGAAAATCCAATGCCTGTTATTAATTCTAATGAGGAAGTAGTAGGAATTGTAAAAAGATCAAAAGTTATTCAGGTCGTATTTGGAAATGAAGACTAAAATTTATAAGTTATGAATTTTATAAATAAATATTCAACTCTTTTACAATGGGCACTTTTATTTATTGCTTTCTTTGGTTTAATTTTTGCAATTGATATACCTGAAGGCTATAAATTTATTAGAGCGCAAGCTGAATTTTCTGTAATCGAAGGCCAGTCTGAATATAGTTTTTTAGGGACAACAGTAAGGTATTCTTTTTTTGAGTTCCTATGGCGGTTGCCTCCTTGGTTAGCGTGGCTACCAATATGGGTGAATGACACTATTTACTTTTTACTGAATGATTGGATGCCTCTTGAATTTTGGGATGAAGATATTCAAGAGTATAAAACGCGTCCATTAATTCTACAGGTTACAAGAGTGATTTCAGCAAGCCTTCTTTTTTTAATAGAGTTTATTCGAGAAATTTTAATTGGAGGAGTTAAAACAGTAGTTACGTTTACTAGCTGGGATTGGATTGATGCTAATCCTTGGGCTGAATTACCGGGAATACCATGGACGATAGTCACTGCTGGTGCTGTTCTGATCGGTTATAAACTAAATGGAAAGGGTCTTGCAATATTCGCTGGACTCACAATGATTTATATTTCTGTTTTTGGACAGTGGAATCCAGCAATGGAAACTCTATCTTTCGTTTTAGTTGCGGCACCAATTTCATTTATTCTTGGACTAAGTTTGGGTATTTGGGCTTACAAGAGCAAAAGAGTTGAAAATACACTTAATCCCATACTACAGGTTATGCAGACAACACCTCAGTATGCTTACCTTGTTCCGGTAATGGTTTTATTTGGAATAGGTGATCACGCTGGAGCCTTGGCTACAATAATATTTGCCACTCCTCCTATGGTACGACTTACGTTACTAGGACTTAGAGGAATTTCTCCAGAAGTTATTGAGGCTGGAAAAATGAGTGGCTGTAGTGATTTTCAACTTATGTTTAAAGTTTTAATTCCAACAGCAAAACGAGATATATTAATTGGTGTAAACCAAGTAATTATGCAGTGTTTAGCAATGGCGGTCATTGCATCTTTTATTGGTGCGAAGGGACTCGGTTGGAATCTATTATTAGCATTGAATCAACTTAGAATTGGACTAGCTCTTGAAGCTGGAATTTGTATAAGTTTAATAGCAGTGTTATTGGATAAAATGTCTCTTGCGTGGGCAAATAAACAAACCGACTATTTTGCAAACCTTAATTTTTTTGAAAGAAATAAAATAAGTTTAATTTTTTGTGCGTCTATATTTATAGGTCTAATACTTGCATATTTCGGATCCGTTTATTTTAAAGAGGGTTATAACTATTTATTTGAAGTTCCTCATAACAAAGGAATTTCTACAGAAGAATTTTGGGATAAAGGCGTTGATTGGATTTGGGAGACATTTTTCTACCCATTAAAAGTATTTAATACTTGGTTAATCGTCGATGTTTTACAACCGATGAGGGCTGCATTTCTTAGAATGCCGATTGTTGCGACATTTGTTCTAGTTATGGGTACTGGATATATCATTGGAGGTATTCGTTCAGCTCTTGTTGTTGGAAGCTTAACATTATTTATTGCTTTAACAGAATGGTGGGATAGAGCTCTTGTGACAGCTTATATGGCTACAGTTGGTGTAATAATATCTAGTATAATTGGAATAACTGTTGGAACTATTTGTGCACAGAACAATTCTGCTTCAAAATTTATTTTAGCAGTCTGTGATATCTTCCAGACATTTCCGTCATTTGTTTATTTAATACCTGTGATGATGCTTTTTGGTGTTACGGATACAGCGGTATTGATTGCAGTAATTGTATACGCAACTATTCCCGCAACTAGATACACAGTAGAAGGCTTGCGAAGTATTCCACCCGCTCTGCATGATGCGGGTGCAATGTCTGGTGTAAATAATATACAAAGATTAGCTAAGATTGATTTTCCTCTAGCATTTCCTCATATCATGTTAGGCATCAATCAAACCGTCGTTTTTGCTCTATTTATGGTTATAATTGGAGCTTTTATTGGTACTGAGGATTTGGGACAATATATTTTAAAAGCACTTTCAGATAAACAAGGTGGGGGTAAAGGACTTGTACTTGGTATTTGCGTTGCATTTATTGGTCTGATTGTTGATCATTTAATTAGAACTTATGCAGACAAAAGAAAAAAAGCATTAGGGATCGATTGATTAAGCATTATTCAGAGTTTTAAATCCAATGAAGAGTAAAAATCTATCAGACATTATAGAAGTTGAAAAAATTAAAATTGTTAAGAAGAATATTTCAGAAGCTCACGGCCTTCCAAACGAATGCTATACAAATGATGAGTACTTAGAGTATGAGAGGGATCATGTCTTTATAAACAATTGGACTGTTATTGGAACCGCTAGCTCAGTCCCGGTATCGGGTGATACAAAACCATTTGATTTGATTGGTATTCCTTTAATTATTATTAGAGACAAAAATCAAAATATCAGAGTTTTTCATAACGTATGTAGTCACAGAGGACATAAATTAGTTGATAAACAATGCAAACAAAAAAACTTCATCGTATGTCCTTATCATTCGTGGTCCTATGATTTTAATGGAGAACTAGTTCGGACTCCTCATATTGGGGGACTGAACAATCATGAAGTAGAAGGTTTTGATAAGAGCAGAAGTAATCTAAAAGAAGTTCGCTCTAAAGTTTGGATGGATTTAGTTTTTGTGAATATTGACTCTCGTGCAAAAGATTTTGATGCAAGTATAAAACCTCTCGAGGATCGTTGGTCAAAATTCATATCTAAAGATGATCAAAAATTAATTTATCATGCAAAAAATTTTGGTAATTTTGAAATGAGTGTAAATAGTAATTGGAAGTTTGCTATTGAAAATTACTGTGAAAGTTATCATTTGCCGAGTATTCATCCAAAACTTAATCGTGTTTCAAATATTGAAGATCATTATCATATAGAAGATGAGGATAAGTTATTCTCAGGACAAGGAAGTAAAAAATATTCACAGCAATTTGATGGAAATAAAAAGTTCTCTACGTTTCCAAGTTGGCCAAACCATCTATACGAGAACTCTGAATATGTATCTTTATTTCCAAATTTAATGTTAGGAATCCACGTTGATCATTTTTTTGCATTTTGGTTAGAGCCATTGTCTATGACTCAAACAAAAGAACATTTTGAAATGTATTATGTTGGAGAAGAGAGTGCTTGCAGTAATGATTACAAAGAATTAAGAGAGAAAAATTTTATATTTTGGCAAGAAGTTATGAATGAAGATGTAAGTGCAATAGAGGGAATGCAAAACGGAAGAAAATCACCTATTTATAATGGTGGAAATTTTTCGCCCATTATGGATAGTCCAACACATCTTTTTCATAAATGGGTTGCAGAAAATTTAACTGCTTAATCTAATTCTATTGACAGTGTCTATTTTTAGGTAATTAATTTAACTATAATTAATTGAGGCCAAAAAGTATGAAAAAAGATCTTATTTCCAGATTAAATGAAGGCCCTATCATTTGTGCTGAGGGCTATCTATTTGCAATGGAACGAAGAGGATATTTATCTGCCGGTGCTTTTGTTCCAGAAGTCGTTTTAGAACATCCAGAAGTTGTGACACAATTACATAGAGAATTTATTAGAGCGGGATCTGATGTCGTTCAAGCTTTTACTTATTATGGCCATAGAGAAAAATTACGAATTATAGGAAAAGAACATTTATTGGAGTCTTTGCAAAAAAATGCTCTACAAATTGCCAAAGACGCTGCCAATGAATACAAGAATCTAGATCTTATGGTTTGTGGAGATGTCGCAAATACAAATATTTATGACCCAAATGATAAGCAATCAATTATTGAATGCCAAAAAATGTATGAAGAACAAGTGGCTTGGGCAAAGGAAGCAGGAGTTGATTTCATAGTTGCTGAGACAATTAACTGGACTGATGAAATGAAAATTGCGCTAAAAGCAATCAAAGATGAAGGAATGATAGCGGTTGCAAATTTTGCAATACCAAGGGGGGATAAAACAAGAGAAGGACATGCACCTGAAGATGCTTGTAAGATGATGGAAGATTTAGGTGCAGATGTAGTTGGTTTAAACTGTTATAGAGGACCTGACATGACCATGAAACTTTTAAATAAAGTAAGAGATAAAGTATCCTGTCATGTTGCTGGATTGCCAGTACCTTATCGAACTACAGAAGAAGAACCTGGTTTTTTAAATATTTCAGATGATGGATGTAACTGTATTCCTGGTGATAATGCATTTCCTGTAGCCTTGGATAATCTATTATGCAATCGCTTTGAGATGGCTAAATTTGCAACAGACTGTATGGAAAAAAACATTAATTTCATTGGAATTTGCTGTGGTGCTGAAGCTCATCACGTTCGTCAGATGTCAGTTGCAGTTGGAAAGAGGCCAATTTCGATGAAGTATATGCCAGATATGAAAAAACATTTTCATCATGGAACAGACGAAACTCTCAAGCAGGTAAATAAAGAATTTACACCTTAAGAATGCAGACTCACGCTAAAGTTGTTGTAATTGGTGGGGGAGTTGTAGGATGTTCCATTCTTTTTCATTTAGCAAAGTTTGGGATGAAGGACTGCATTCTCCTTGAACGAAAAGAATTAACAGCAGGATCTTCTTGGCATGCCGCAGGGAACGTTCATGTTATTTCTTCAGATCCAAACATATCCAGACTGATGGCATATACAATAAATTTGTATAAGGAAATTGAAGAGACATCAGGACATTCAGTTGGATTTAAACCAAGTGGAGGATTTTATTTGGCCTCAAATGAAGTTTGGTCTGATTATCTGAAAAGAGAAAGAACAAAGGCTAGATATATGGGCCTTGATCAGGAGTTTATTTCATTGGAAGAGGTTGCAAAAAAGAATCCTCTTATTGATCCAAAAAAATATATTTCAGCTTTATGGGATCCGATCGATGGAGAAGTAGATCCATCTGGCGTTACATATGCATTTGCAAAATCTGCAAAAGTTCACGGCGCCAATTATTATACAAATACTGAAGTTAAAGATACTAAGCAAAGAGAAGATGGAACTTGGGATGTTTTCACCAATAAGGGAAATATTCATGCAGAAATTGTTATTAATGCTGGAGGACTCTGGGCGAGAGAGGTTGGAAAACTTGCAGGAATAAATCTACCCGTACAACCAATGGAGCATCACTATTTAATTACTGATACCATTCCAGAAATTGCTGAGATGCCTAAGGGAACAAGACTTCCAATTGGAACCGATTTTGATGGAAATATCTATTTTAGACAAGAAGGACAAGGCATGTTGCTTGGAACATATGAACCTAAGTCAACCCCATGGAAAGTAGAGGGGACCCCACTAGATTTTGGACATGAGTTGTTAGAACCAAAGCTAGAAAATATTCAAGATCGTTTAGCTATCGGTTTTGAGAGAATGCCAGCTTTGGAAAAAGCAGGAATTAAAAATATTATTAATGGTCCTTTTACATTTGGCCCTGATGGAAGCCCCCTAATTGGACCCGTTCCAGGTATGAAAAATTATTGGGTAGCAGTTGGTGTAATGGCAGGGTTCTGTCAAGGAGGGGGTGTGGGTAAGTGTATTGCAGAATGGATTATTGATGGTGAGCCTTCTATAGATGTTTGGGCAATGGATGTTGCACGGTTTGGTGATTATGCCTCTCCACATTATGGAACAGTTAAATCATCTGAAAATTATGAACGAAGATTCATTATGACATTTCCAAATGAGACGTTGCCAAAAGGGAGAAAACAAAAGACGACAGCGTTATATGATCGTTTTGTTAACATAGGTGCAGTTATGGGTGACAGCTTTGGACTCGAAAATGTTCTATGGTTTGCTGACAATCCTGAAGATGCATATGAGGATCCAACCATCAAACGTTCCCGTTCTCATAAGTATGTTTCAAATGAAGTTAAAAATGTAAGAGAAAATGTAGGAGTAACAGAAATTGCTAATTTCTCTAAACATGAATTTAAGGGCAAAGATTCAAGAAAATTTTTAGACTATATTTTGGCAGGCAGAATACCAAAAGTAGGGCGTATAGCTTTAAGTCCAATGCTATCTAAAAAAGGCAAGCTATATGGAGATCTTACAGTTTCATGTCTTAGTGAAAATCATTTTATGGTTTATGGATCTGGCGCTGCTCAGGAAATGCATCGAAGATGGTTTGAGCAACACTTGGATCAGTATGAAGTTGATTATACAAATAGATCTGATGATTTTCATGGTCTTGCTATTTCAGGCCCAAAATCAAGGGATTTACTGCAATTATTAGTCAGAGAAGATGTCTCCAATGAATCATTTAAATTTAGAGACTCAAGACAAATGTTTGTTGCTGGCGTTCCCGCATTAGTTAATCGGTTATCATTTACTGGAGAACTTGGATATGAAATGTATGTAGCACCACACTATCAGCTCAAGTTGTACGAAGCTATTGAGGAAGTGGGACAACAGTTCAACATAAAGCCTTTTGGTGGAAGAGCTTTGATGTCTATGAGGTTAGAGAAAAATTGGGGTGCGTGGACACTTGATTTTAGACCTGACTTTACTCCAAAAGAAACTGGCCTTTCTTCGTTTATAAATTGGGATAAAGATTTTATTGGTAAAGACGCTGCAGATAAAGATGGCAGTAATCACAAGTTGTTTTCTTTAGTAATTGAAACTGATGACATAGATGTGACTAACAATGAAGCTGTTATGCAGAATGATGTTTGCATCGGGTATGTAACATCTGGAGGCTTCGGTCACTATGTGCAAAAAAGTATTGCTTTTGCGTATTTGAATAATGATTTGTTGAAAACTGAAGAAGTCTTGCAAGTAGAAATTAATGGAGATTTTTATAACGCTTTAATTATCGATAAACCTTGTTATGATGAGTCAGGCAAAAATTTAAGACAATAAAAAATTGAAAAGTAAAATTTGTATTTTTTTAACATTATTTCTATTTTTAACATTAGGTATAAATGTGCATTCAACTGAAACTAATAATTCTTTGAAGCGCGTTCCAGCAGAGTGGGAGCCACAGGAAGCAATTTGGATTCAATGGCCTGGACATTGGGAAAAAGCTTATGAGCCTACTTTTGCAAAGATGGCTGATATTATATCTCGCTATGAGAAACTTCATATTCTATATGGCACAGAAAAAATTTATGAAGATGCGCGCAAAGCAATAAGTGATATTGGTGCAGACCCTAAAAATAATATTAATTGGCATGAAGTACCAAATGATAACGCATGGATGAGGGACAATGGACCTGTTTACATTTTAGAGAATAATGAGTTAAGAATTCAGAATTGGAATTTCGATGCATGGGGTGGGGCATTTGGATCAGATGTCCCTTTTAATTTAGATAATTTAGTCCCTAATGAAGTAGGAAGAATTCTTGATATGTCTGTTGATCATATCGATATAGTACATGAACGAGGCAACTTAGAGTTTAATGGATTAGACACAGTCATACTAAACTGGAGTACACTGGGAGATCCAAGTCGAAATATCAATTATGATAAACAGCAAGCTGAGCATGATTTAAGGAAATATTTTGGCGTTTCAAATGTAATATTCATAGAGGGAATTCCAGATGGTGATCTAACCAAAGGTCATATCGATGGTATTGCTCGATTTATTGAAACAAGAACTGTTGTTGTAGTTCAATGTACATCTAATTCATTATGCCAACCCAATAGTAAAGACGCCAAGATTTATGATAATGCAGCAAAAATAATAGAGGAAGCAGGGTTCAATGTCATAAGAGAACCTATTGAAGGCTTTGTTCAATATAATAATCAAAAATTTGATACAAATTATATGAATTGGTTAGTAGGTAATGGTTTTGTAATTGCTCCTGGTTTTGGAAATCCTATTACAGATGCTAAAGCCAAATCTCGTATAGAGACTTATTTTCCTAATCGCGATGTGTACATAATAGAAATGTTAAGTTCCTGGGCTGCCGGTGGTGGCGTTCATTGTCATACAAATGATCAGCCCGCTTTTTCATTTGAACAAGGGTAATTAATTAAATCAATTATCCCAAAACGTATATTCATCGTCTTCTGTCCATTCTTCTCCATCATGTTTGTCTAAACGAACAGGAGTTGCAATAACACTCATAAAATTTGGTTCAACTTGCTGACTGTTATGCTCTTTAAGTATTTTTTCTAATAATTCTACTTTTTCAGACATCTGATCAACTAAATTATTCCTCTCAGTAGGGTCATTGCTCAAATCAAAAAGCCATTTTTTATTTTGATTTTTATCGACAATCATTTTCCATTTATCGTACAACATAGTTTGAAGTCTTCCTGATCTCCAAAAAAGACTTTCGTGAGGAGGTTTATTTTCCTTTATATAGGGTATGATATTTTTACCATCTATAATTCTATCATTAGGAATAGATGCGCCAGCTGCTGCTGCGAATGTGCTAAAAATATCATTTTGATGTATTGGATGATCAAAAATAGTTCCTGGTTTTATTTCAGTAGGCCATTTTGCCATGAATGGTATGTGCAATCCTCCTTCAAAATGGTTTAACTTCCAACCTCGATAAGGCTTATTAATATCAGAGAGATGAATATAATTTGCACCTCCGTTATCGCTTGAAAATATAATTAGGGTATTTTCAGAAAGATTATATTCGTCAAGAGCATCAAGTACTTTTCCTACACCACGATCTAATGATCTAATCATTGCAGAATAAACTCTAAGTCCATGATCATCTTCTTTTGATAGATGATGAAAATGATCGTAATCTTCTTTTAATGCTTGAAGAGGATTATGGGGTGCAAAGTGGCCTAAATAGAGAAAGAAAGGTCTATTTTTATTCTTTTCAATAACTTTAAGAGCTTCATCAGTATAAAAATCAGTTATATAACCTTCAGGTTCATATGCTTCACCACCATTAAACCTTACTGAAAACTGAGAAGCGGCCCAAACCATTCGATCAACTCCTGCATCCGTATATGCATTTACAACATTTGGATCATCTTTAGGAAGATAGAGAGGACTTAATAACTGCAGACTATCATCAAAGCCTTGGTCAGTTGGCAGTTGTCCGTCCGTATCACCTAAATGCCATTTACCGATGTGAGCATTATAATAACCTTGTTGTTTTAAAACTTCAGCAATTGTAATTTCACTAGATGGCATTCCTGCATATCCTTCATCTCTGATAAAATTTTCTTCAGAAACCTCAGCGAATTGAGTCCTTATGAGAGGATTTTCAATTTGATCTATCCATTTAAAAATTGTGCGGCCAATAGAATAAAATGGTGTAAATTCGTAACCAAATCTTGTTGCATATCGCCCTGTCATTAGAGATGCCCGTGATGGCGAACAGCTTGCACTAGCTGCATAACCATTATTGAAACGAACACCTTCTTTGCCAATTCTGTCAATGTTTGGAGTCATTAGAGTTCCATCTCCAGCGCCGCCATTGTATAGAGAAACATCATTGAATCCCAGATCATCAGCTAGAATGAGAATGATGTTTGGTTTTCTCTCTTTCAGCGGAAGTTCAGGGTCTGATGGACCTTCAGGCCATACTACTTCTTTATATTCTGCTACTGGTTGCGTGAATTTGATGATCTTTGGAATTGCCCATACCACAACTTCAACTCGGTTAATCCATAGTGTCATTGCTAGTAGAATTAATAATGCAAAGCCAAAAAAGATTTTTTTTAACATTAATCTATATAGGTTATTTTAACTTTGTCTGAATTTAAGGGAAGAATACCCATTACTCCATCTCGACCAATCGTCCAATTTTTATAAATATCATTTACACCATCAAAGAATAACATTTTAGCAACTAATCCTTCTGGATATGGGATGAGATAATAAAAAATGAGATGTTTTGCTTTCGCTAATTGAGCAGCCTTAGCTGCTTGCGTTGGAGATGTATGATAATCAAGTACATCAATGAGTACGGTGGATATGTTACCTGTTTCATCGACTTTATACGCGGCGGTAGCGCCGGCTTTATTAAGTCTGTAAGAGAGTGCCTCATGAAACAACAGATCAGTTTTATCTGCATGTTTAATTACATTTTCACTATAAGATGTATCACCACTTATTGTGATGGATCGACCTTTATAATCAAATCTGTATCCTATAGATGGTTTAACAGGGTCATGATCAACTAAAAAAGCTGTTACTCTTAAATCATCATCCTCAATGACAATTGAACTTTCTATATCAATTATGTGAGTGTCAAAGCCAGCAAATTCTATTGGGGCAACATCATTACCATGATGTTCATATCTCCATTTGTAATCAAGGGCGTAAGTTGCTTCAAATCCATCAGTAACACTTTGCGTTCCTTCTGGTCCATAAACCTTAAGTTTATCTGTTCGATTTTGAGTTACCCATGCATTCAAGTGTAAGTCAGCTAAATCAGAAAAATGGTCCGAGTGAGTGTGCGTTAATAAAAATGCCTCAATCTTACCTAAATCAATTCCCCAATCTCTTAAGTTCGTTATGCTTCCATCTCCCGCATCAACAATAAAAATTCTCTCACCAGCTTTTATGAGAATACATGTTTCAGCAGTGCCAGCTGAGGGTAATGGCCCTCTCGATCCACAGAGTAGTCCAGATAAAGAATCTTCTTCTGGAAGTGGGCTCGGTCTTTCAAGCATCCGTTCAGCCTGCATCTCTACAAAAGTCATTTGAACAATTTCTGTTCTTAATGCAAAGAATCCAGCAATAATTAAAAATAATAAAACAAAAATAACGTATTTTAATATTCTCATTTAATTTTTAGAAATCCTCTTAGAAGTATAAACAAGTAGAAGAACAATAAATATTTCAGCAGCTATGAATTGAGTTGCAAATGCAGCATCATGAAGGAGCCAAGATAGTATTCTATAAACTGCAGTTATAGATAACATGATTGATGGTGCATAAAACCATATTGATTTCTGAGTATATACTGCAGCAATCATCATAATGCCTAAACTAAGGAAGTATGATCCTGTATCACCTAATTGAGAACTCAAACCAATGCCTTCAGAAAGTGAAAAAATCCCAAATGTTGCAGCAGCATTGTAAGGTGACACAATCCACATGAGACCTATGAT
>JAQWTH010000024.1 GCA_029242795.1 Candidatus Pelagibacterales bacterium
GGATATGATACAATTTTAATTCCAGATACGATAAATAAAGAAGACTACGATGTTTTGAAGAATATTTATCAAGATCATGTTGCCCCTTTAGATCCAGATAAAGGAGTTGGGTACAAAATCAAAGGTGATCTTCACAGTGGAATTACAAATTTTTTTACAGATATAAAATGGATATATGTAACACAGGAGTTTGGAACCTTTCCTCCAACGACAGTATTCAAAAACTTGAGAGCTGAAAATATGTGGACACAAAACAGCTCACTCAAAGGAGATGAAGACTTATTAAATCATTGGTCAAGAATGAAGTTGATGCGTACATTTAATCCTGATGATCAAATATGGCAGTCCAAAATTATTGATCGAGGTCTGAAAGTTTTTAATGATACAAGAGCGTATTTGATAAAATCCTAATCTTTTTTCGTGTGAGCAATTTCTTTTTCAGTGAATAATTGAGACAATTCTCCAGTCTCAAACATTTCTTTTACAATATCACAGCCTCCAATAAACTCACCTTTTACATATAGTTGAGGTATCGTTGGCCAATCACTAAATACTTTTATGCCTTCACGAATTTCTTCACTTTGAAGGACATCGACATCTTCAAATTTAACTTCTAAATATGAAAGTGCATTTACTACTGCATTTGAAAAACCGCATTGTGGCATTTCTCTGTTACCTTTCATGAACAAAACAACATCACTGCTGTCTATTGTAGATTGTATACTTTCAGATACATGGTCATTCATAATCTAATCCTTTTTTACTGTAGTTTTTAGAGAGAGAGCGTGAAGAATGCCGCCCATTCTTCCTTCTAACGCATCATATACCATTTTATGTTGTTGGATTCTTGTTTTTCCATCAAATAATGAAGAAGTAATGTGTGCAGAAAAATGATTGTTATCGCCTGCAAGATCAGTAATTGTTACCTCAGCATCCGGTATTGAAATTTTAATTAAATTCTCAATTTCTTTTTGTTCCATTGGCATAATAGAATTACAATTAATCATTCTGTCAAAGATTTCAACATTATAAATATTAAAATCACTGGTTTTCAGGAATTAATCTGTATTGCATAGAAATTTATCTCTTATAGTATAAGGATAGTGATTCAAAATATTAAATATCTCGAAAAAGTAATGGTTGTTTCAATTCTTATAGCAACTGTTTTTTCAATTGGTAAAGAATTCCAGGCAATGTATGTGGCTATGACTGTAACTTTGGCAGATCTTTTACTTTTATTTATCTATCTTGAGGTCATTCAGATGGCTCGAGAATATTGGACCTTAGATCGCATTAGAATTAGTATTCCATTATTTATTGCAATTACTGCTCTTGCTCGTTTTATTATTTTGCAAGGTAAGTCTGGTGATCCAAGCTATCTTCTCTATGAAGGTGGGGCAATTTTGCTAATTGCAATATCTATCTTTGTATTAAGAATGAGGAAACTAAAGATATTTTCTGACGGCTTAGAAGATTAATTAATTTTTAATACTATATTTACCTGGATGTGCTGCAGATAAAATTAGTAGGCCAGCAATAATCCCAGAATTTTTTATAAAGTTTTGTAGTTCATGTTCTTGTTGCAACCCAGCAGACATATCCCAAAAATCATGCATATAATAATTTATAATAATCGTTAATACTGCAAGAATAAATGCCGAAACTTTAGAGTGCCATCCTAAGATAATTGAAATTGAACAAATTAACTGAATTATTATAGTCAGAATAAGTGCAACGTTCGTCATGGGAACGTTATGATCAAGCATATAATTAAATATAAACTCATAATTAAATATTTTTGCAATGGCTCCAGGAAGTAAGAAATATAAGCCTATTATAATTCGACCAATAAGTAAGTTGATATCAGTGATTTTACTCACCCGTATATTTCTCAAAAAATTCTGAATTTTTTTCTACTAATTGAGCAATTGATACTTTATTTAAATGATTGATTTTTAAATCAGTTCCTCCTACAAAACCAAGCTTTTCAATATGAACTGAGTTATCTTTTGCAAGAGCAATTACTTTTTCATAATTTTTCTCACTCACTTCGATTAAATAACGGCCTTGATCTTCACCAAATAAATATGCATGAAGAAATTCTTTTTTTACTTCAATCTGTACACCAAAGTTACCCGCCATACACATTTCAGACATTGCTATTAATAATCCACCTTCACCTATATCATGAACAGATAGAGTTAAATGCCCTTCAATACAATCTAGAACAAACATTCCGTTTTTCTTTTCAATTTCTAAGTTAATTTCAGGAACACTGCCTTCTTCTTTATTTTTTATGATTGATAAATATTGAGACATATTTAAATGTCCACTCGTTTCACCAATGACACAAATAATATTGCCTTCATTCTTCAAGCCAATTGTCATTGTCTTAGATAAATCTTTTATGAGCCCAACACCTCCAATTGCAGGCGTTGGATAAATCCCAACACCATTTGTTTCATTGTAAAGTGAAACATTGCCTGAAATTACAGGGTAATTTAAGTAGCTACACGACTCTGCCATTCCTCTTATGCACTCTACAAATTCTCCCATTATTTCTGGCTTTTCAGGATTTCCAAAATTCATACAGTCCGTTACGGCAATAGGCAAAGCACCAGATGCAATGATATTTCTCCATGTTTCAACTATCGCATGCTTTCCACCTTCAAACGAATTGTGTTTACAATAGATAGGAGAACAATCAGTGCTAATTGCAATTCCTTTATTGGTTCCGTGAACTCTAACAACCGCTGCATCAGATCCAGGTCTTACAATAGTATCCGCCATAACCATATGGTCATACTGTTCCCATATCCATTTACGACTACATAAATTTGGATGACTAATCATTTCGATTAAATCAGGTATGATTGTTTTTTGATCAAATTGATCTTGAATAATTTTAATTCTTTTTGATGGCTCTCTAATAATATAATCTCTTTGGTATTCAGGAGCATCCTCAACTAAAATATTTATTGGAATACAAGCCTCTTCTTTACCATTCATATTGAGCACTAAATTTTTAGTATCTGTAACTTTTCCAATAACTTCAAACTCTAGATCCCATTTTCTAAATATATTTCGTGCTAGACTCTCTTTAGTCGGATCAATAACCATTAACATTCGTTCCTGACTTTCTGAAAGCATTAACTCATAGGCTGTCATATTTTGTGCTCGCATGGGAACTTTTGTTAAGTCAATTTCGAGTCCGACATTACCTTTTGAAGCCATCTCAATTGATGATGATGTTAATCCAGCAGCACCCATATCCTGAATTGCAATAATTGCCTCTTCCTTCATTAGCTCAAGACATGCTTCCAATAGTAATTTTTCAGTAAATGGATCCCCAACTTGTACAGTTGGTTTTTTATCTTCAGAGTCATCATCAAATTCAGCAGATGCCATCGTTGCTCCGTGGATTCCATCTCTTCCTGTTTTTGAGCCAACGTAAACAACTGGATTACCAATGCCTGCTGCAGCTGAATAAAAAATTTTATCTTTTTTGGCTATTCCAACAGTCATAGCATTGACTAAAATATTCCCATTATAAGAAGGGTGGAAATTAACTTCTCCGCCAACAGTTGGAATTCCAATACAATTTCCATAGCCTCCAATACCTTCAACGACTCCCGATAAAAGATGTTTTGTTTTAGGGTGATCTATTTCACCAAATCTCAATGCATTTAAATTAGCTACAGGTCTTGCTCCCATTGTGAATACATCTCTCAGTATTCCACCAACACCAGTTGCAGCGCCTTGATAGGGTTCAATAAAAGAGGGGTGGTTATGACTTTCCATTTTAAATACTGCAACGTCTCCATCATCAATATCAATAACACCCGCATTTTCTCCAGGACCTTGAACCACTCTATCACCAGAAGTTGGAAGTTTTTTTAGCCAATATTTTGATGATTTATAAGAACAATGCTCATTCCACATTGCTGAGAAGATTCCTAGCTCAGTTAAATTTGGTTCACGTCCAAGACCTTCTACAATGCTTTCAAATTCATCATGTTTAAGGCCATGATTTTCAACTAGTGACTGCTCGGTATTATATTTCCAATTCGAAATACTCATTATGAAAGTATACTTTCAAAGATATACTTACCATCTTCACAGCCTAAGGCTGACTCAGCAGCTCTTTCAGGATGTGGCATCAATCCAAGTACATTTTTTCTATCATTAAGTATTCCAGCGATATTTTCTAATGATCCGTTTGGATTTGAATGAGAAGTAACCTCTCCTTCTTGGTTGCAATATTTAAAAGCAACTTGATCATTGTCGACAATTTTTTTCAGAGTTTCATCAGAGGCAAAGTAGTTTCCTTCATTATGAGCAATAGGCATTTTTGCAATATTTGTTTTTTTTGTAAATATCGATGTTTGATTTTCAGATTTTATATAGACGTCTCTACATATGAAGCTTAGAGAATTATTTCTGATTAATGCTCCATCAAGTAAAGACGTTTCTATCAGAATTTGAAAACCATTACATATACCAATGACTGGAACCCCTTCGTTTGCTTTTTTTACGACTTCATAAATAATTGGAGAAGTTGAGGCAATTGCGCCACATCTTAAATAATCTCCATATGAGAATCCGCCGGGCACAATAATTAGGTCTGAATTGCTAAGAGAGGTCTCCTTGTGCCAAACCATTTGAGGTTCTGATCCAGAAATCTTTCTAATTGCTACGGCGACATCTCTGTCACAATTTGATCCTGGAAAAACAATGACTTTTGATTTCATTTATTGTTATTCAATCTCTACTGAATAGTCTTCGATCACTAAATTTGCTAGAAGTTTTTCACACATCTGATTTAGCTTTTGCTTTGCAATATCTGTATCTTCTTCGTCAATTGTTACTTCTATATATTTTCCTTGGCGAACATCTTGAACAGTTTCAAATCCTAGAGTATTCAACGAGTTAGCAACAACTTTTCCCTGGGGATCTAAAACATCTTTTTTTAAGGTAATATGTATTTTTGCGAGCATATCCTTTAATGCACGATTCCTAAACGTGAGGCAACTTCTTCATATGCATCGATTAAATTTCCAAGACCTTTTCTAAATACATCTTTATCAAGTTTGGTCTTAGATTTGTTGTCCCAAAGTCTGCATGAATCAGGGCTTATCTCATCAGCTAATACAATTTTTTTCTTATTTGAAGATAGTCTTCCAAATTCAATTTTAAAATCAACTAGAGTTATTCCCTTTTTCTTAAAGTGATTAATTAGGCAATGATTAATTTTAAGACTCATCTGATCAATTTTTTCGATCTCCTTTTTAGTTGCCCAGCCAAATAGTTCCAAATGATCTCTTGAAACTATTGGATCATCTAAAGAGTCTTCTTTTAAGTAATACTCTAAAAGTGGCCTCTTAAGTTTCAAGCCATCTTTTATCCCAAGTCTGCTGCATATAGATCCAGAAGCAACATTTCTTACAACAAATTCTATTGGAATAATCTCACATTTTTTTATCAACTGTTCACGGTCATTTATTCTCTTAACAAAATGAGTAGGGATTTTTTTTGAAGTCAAAAGGAGCATGATATGTTCTGAAATTTTATTGTTAAGAACCCCTTTACTTTTAAAGATTTTGTGTTTTTTCTTATTGTATGCAGTCGCATCGTCTTTAAAAATCTGAATTAACGTATCTTTATTTGGGCCTTTAACTAATTGTTTGGCCTTTCCTTCATAAAGAACTTTTTTAGTCGGCATATTTTATTTAATGACTTTTTTAAATGTTGAGATAGAGTTAATATATCAAAATTAAACAATATTTAATAACTATTATTATGAAAAAACTCGACGAACGTAAAAAAGGTTACGAAGGCAAATTTGCCAGAGATCAAGAACTTGAATTTAAAATTCTCGCTCGTAGAAATAAGTATTTAGGTGTATGGGCTGCTGAAAAGCTTGGCTTATCAGGTCCAGCTGTTCAAGATTATTGCAATGAGGTTGTGAAGTCTGACTTAGAGGAAGCAGGGGATATGGATGTGTTTCGTAAGGTAAGAAAAGATCTGGATGAGAAGAGTGTTCAGATTTCGGATGACGAACTACGCCAATATATGGATCAATTTTTACTTCAGGCAAAAGAAGAAATTATTGGAAAAGACAGTATATAAATACTAAGCATCAATGCCTAAAAAAAAGAGTAAATCCTCAAAAACAAAAAAAGCTTCTATTATAAAAAAAGCTACTGGGCAGAAAAAAAAACTGTCAAGAAAGAAAGTAGTAAAAAAGAAAGACGTTAAAAAGAATTCAAAAGTTACTTCTCAAAGCAGAAAAAAGAAAGATACACCAAAAGCATTTATGACAATGACTGACGCTAATGAGATTATTGTAATGCTAGTAGGATTAAGTTTAGTTGCCTTATTAATGATTTCTATTTCTTAAAAATCTTTTTAAAAATTTGATTAGTTTTTTTAATTGAATGATTGATATCTAGGATCTGATTAATTTCTTTTTTACTCAAATGTTGACTAACTTCTTTATCTTTTGTTAAAAGATTTGAAAAATCTTCTCCAGTTTTCCAAACTTTCATAGCATTTCTTTGTATCATTTTATAAGCTTTTTCTCTTGGCATGCCTTTATGAGTCAAAGCCAACATCAAACCTTCAGACATTGGAAGCTTATTTAGTTTATTGAGGTTAGAGAGCATATTTTTTGGGTATACAACTAGGTTTGAGATAATATTTGTCATTCGCGCAAGACTAAAATCAGTAAGTACATTTGCATCTGGAGCCATCATACGCTCAACACTTGAATGAGATATATCTCTCTCATGCCATAAAGAAATATTTTCCATAGAAGGAATTACATAACTTCTAATTAACCTTGAAATTCCAGTTAAGTTTTCTGAAAGGACTGGATTTCTTTTATGAGGCATTGCAGAGGATCCCTTCTGTCCTTTTGAAAAGAACTCTTCCACTTCAAGAACTTCAGTTCTTTGAAGGTGTCTAATTTCAGTAGCAAGCCTCTCTATTGAACTTGCAATAATTCCGAGTGTTGAAAAATAAACAGCATGACGGTCACGAGGAATAATCTGAGTAGAAATAGGCTCACAACTCATTCCAAGTTTCTTAGCAACAAATTGCTCTACACGTAGATCTATATTAGCATAATTTCCAACGGCACCTGAAATTGCACAAAAAGAAATTTCTTTTGTAGCTAATTCAAAACGTTTTTGATTGCGCTCAAATTCTTTATAAAAGGAAGCCATTTTTACTCCAAATGTGGTTGGCTCAGCATGAATTCCATGGCTTCTTCCAATACACGGAGTATTTTTATGTTTAAGAGATATTTTTTTAAGAGACTTTATTAGATTAGTAAGTTCAGTATTAATAATTTTAGCAGATTTCATTAACTGTACATTAAATGCTGTATCTAGAATGTCAGATGATGTTAATCCTTGATGAAGAAATCGGGCAGGCTTACCTGCATATTCAGCAATTGATGTTAAAAAAGCAATGACGTCATGTTTTACTTCACTTTCAATCTTATCTATTCTTTTTTCATTTATTTTTGCTTTAGCTCTTATTTTTCTAGATGTTCCTTGAGGGACTGTTCCCAATTTTTCCATAGCCTCACAGGCATATAGTTCAATATCGAGCCAAATTTGAAACTTAGTCTTAGAACTCCATACTTCTTTCATTGGAGCTCTTGAATAACGAGGGATCATAATGAACTTTTAAGCTTTTATTTATGGTTTATCAAGACCTGCTGGTGATTTTGTGAAAATCTCATGTCCATCTTGTGTGACACCGATACTATGCTCATATTGAGCAGATAAGGTCTTGTCTTTTGTTACTGCAGTCCATCCATCATTTAACATTCTCACATCATACTTTCCTATATTAATCATAGGCTCTACAGTAAAAAACATTCCTTGCTCAATTTTATCACCTTCTCCCATTTCCCCATAATGAAGAATATTTGGATATTCATGGAATACTGTTCCCAAGCCATGCCCACAAAAGTCTCGAACAACGCTATAGTTTTGTTTTTCTGCTATTGACTGAATTTTCGCTCCGATGTCACCCAAATACGCATTTGGAGACACAGCTTCAATTCCATTCATCATTGCTTCGTAAGTGCAATCAATTAATTTTTGAGCTTTATTATTTATCTTGCCAACAGGGAACATCCTACTTGTATCACCGTGCCACCCATCAACTATGACTGTAACATCAATATTGACAATATCCCCGCTTTCTAAAATCCTATTAGATGGTATCCCATGGCAAATAACGTGATTTAATGATGTACAGATTGATTTTGGAAAGCCTTTATAAAAAAGTGGAGCTATAAAGCCATTATTTAAGTCTATAAAATTAAATGCAATACGATCTAGTTCTTCCGTAGAAACTCCTGGTTTTACATGATCAACCAACAAGTCAAGAGTTCTCGCAGCAAGGTTGCCCGCTTTTCTCATTCCCTCAAAATCTTTAGATTTATGAATTGTCATCATTCTTTACTTATCTATAAATTTTATTTTTTTATCAAGTTCAATATTATTTCTCACAAATGAGCAGCTATAACACAGTATTTCAACCCCCGCTTGCTTAGCGTTTATAATATTTTTTTTGTAAGTATTGTCTATTTCTTCTGCAATTCTAAATTTTTTACAATCATCTCTTTGAACTAGAAAGAGCATGATCGCTCTTCTTTTCTTTTTTACTACATCAATTAATTCATGAAGATGCTTGCTGCCTCGTTCAGTTACAGCATCAGGAAATTCGGCTATACCTTTTCTTTTAGAAAGAGTAACATTTTTTACCTCTAAATATATTTCTTCACCTTTTTTATTAGTTATTAAAAAATCAATTCTACTATTTTTTCCATACTTAACTTCTCTTTTAAAATCATATTTTTTTCCTAATGTTGATATTTTTTTTTCAACAATTCCTTCTTCAACAATTCTATTTGCTTTATGAGTATTAACGCCAACAAATGCATCTTGAACTTTAATTATTTCAAGTGTGTATTTGAGCTTTCTTTTTTCATTATCTGTTTCGGTTAGGTAAACAATATTTCCTTCTGTTAAAAGACCCATCATTGATCCAGTATTTGGACAATGAGCTGTAACAACTTCTCCACTATCTAGTTTGACATCGGCAAAAAATCTCTTATATCTTTTTATCAATCTGCCTGTTATAAATTTTACTGGATCACGCACTTATGAAAGCCTCACTTATTATTATTGGTAACGAAATATTATCTGGTCGCACTCAAGATAAGAACTTATCATATCTTGCCACATGGTTGAATGAAATAGGTATTCAATTATCTGAAGTGAGAGTTATTCGTGATGAAGAAGATGAGATTATGGATACTGTTAATTTTTTAAGAAAAAAATATGATTATGTTTTCACAACAGGAGGTATTGGTCCGACACACGATGATATTACCTCTGAAAGTATAGCTAAGGCTTTCAATGTTGATCTAGAGACCAATCCTCAAGCATTGGCAATTCTAAAAGAGTATTATAAAGACTCTGAGCTAACAGAAGCTAGATTGAAGATGACGAAAATTCCAAAGGGAGCAGAATTAGTTGAAAACCCAGTCAGTAAAGCTCCTGGGTTTAAAATTGAAAATGTTTTTGTTATGGCTGGCATTCCTAAAATAATGCAAGGGATGCTTGAGGGCGCAAAAAATCATCTCTCTGGAGGCAAGCCTGTGAAATCTGAGTCAATTGATGTGTTTATGGCTGAAAGCTTTATTGCGAAAGAGTTATCTAATATGCAAGATAAATTTAAAGATGTTGAAATAGGAAGTTATCCATTTGTAAAAGATGGAAAGTATGGAACTAGTCTCGTAATGAGGTCATCTGATGAGGTAATACTTTCTGAATGTAAGGCTGAAATCGAACACATGATTAGTAAATTAGTATAATATTTATATATATTTTTATTCACATAATATTTAAATTATTGTTTTTATTGCATTTTTCATTTTTTTCAATTTTTTTTTGGGCTTTACTTGTTTTCAAAAAAAACTAATCTTTTTCCTAATTTTTAAAAATTAAGGGGAGTATTGAATTAATGCTACTAAAAATAAAAAACTTAGTAATGACTACGATCGGGATTTTCCTAGTTGTAGGCACTACAAAAGCTTTTGCAGCACCTTTGATGCTTAGTACAAGTGATAACGTTGGTATATCATTTTGGCTAATTTCAATGGCAATGGTCGCTTCGACTGCATTCTTTTTTCTAGAAAGAGATAATGTAGCTGCAAAGTGGAAAACTTCTATGACAATCGCTGGGTTGGTTACTGGTGTAGCTGCTTGGCATTATTTCTATATGAGAGGTGTGTGGATTTCTACTGGTGATTCACCAACTGTATTAAGATACATTGACTGGTTAATTACAGTGCCACTTCAAATTATTGAATTTTATGTAATCCTTGCTGCAGTGACTACTGTTGCTGCCGCTTTATTCTGGAGATTATTAGTTGCTTCATTAGTAATGTTAATCTTTGGTTATTTAGGTGAAGCAGGGATGATGGGTACAATGCCTGCATTTATTATTGCAATGGCTGGCTGGTTGTACATCCTTTATGAGATCTTTGCAGGTGAAGCTAGTAAAGCAAATGCTGGTAGTGGAAATGCTGCAGGTCAACAAGCTTTTAGAGCACTATGTCTGATAGTGACTATTGGTTGGGCGATCTATCCATTAGGATATGCAATAGGTTATTTTGGCGGTGGCGTAGACGCTGGTAACTTAAACCTAATTTACAACCTAGCTGACTTTGTTAACAAGATTGCTTTCGGTATGGCTATTTATGTAGCTGCTAAATCTGATAGCTAAACAAAGTTAAATAACTAAATTAAAAGGGGCCTTCGGGCCCCTTTTTTTATTAAAATATTCTTATGATCTTTATTTTAAAAATTACAAAATGGTTTTTGATAGTTCTATCCATTTTGATTTTTTTAATTCTTGGAAACTATTTCTCAAAAGTGTTTGCTGGGTATTTTCGATTGAATGTCGAACAGGTATATTCATCAGACCATTTCAATTTTCTAAAATCTCATTTTGAAATTGTTAAACCTTCATCGGGTAAAAAATTTCCAACAGTAATCATGTTTCATGCATGTGGCGGACCTTATCCTTATTTGGATAGTTGGCAAAAGTTTTTTAGTGATAATGGAATTGCCTCGATACAAGTTGATAGTACCGGACCTAGAGGAATGAATAGGCGGGCAGCTATCAGAACTGTATGTTCTGGAGTTGATCTTCAAGGGCAAGAAAGAGCAGGCGATGTTTACAGTGTTTTGACAAATCTTGATCAATTTTCTTGGATAGATAATGACAATCTTTTTTTAGCTGGTTGGTCTCATGGCGCATATACTTTAATGGATTTTATGACAATGAATGATGATCTTGTTCCATCAAATATTCTTGATTTTGATCAAAATAATATTCCCAAGATTAAAGGCAAGATTACGTTCTATCCTCATTGTGGAATACTGAACTTATCACAAAAGTTTGGATGGCGAACAAAAACCCCATCTTTAGTATTCCTTGCAGATCAAGACGGATTTGGTCTCGCAACACAACCAAGTGACTGTATTGAGTTATTTGACTCAATGAATAAAAAAGAAAAACACATCGATTATTATCTTATGGAAAACAGCACTCATGTGTTTGATAGTGAGATTTATATAAGAAGGGGCATAGTATACAATAAACAGGCAACAGATTTTGCTAAAAACAACATTATATCTTTCATCAAAAGTTCTGGTAGCAAAGATAATTAATCGATATAAACTCTAATTTAATGGCCTCATGTTGGAATTGGTAGACAACCGAGACTTAAAATCTCGTGCTCCTTGTGGGCGTCCCGGTTCGAGTCCGGGTGAGGCCACCAACTCTTAGACTTTTTAGTTATTATTTTTAATACTAAATACACTTGGAATACCTTTGTAAATAGGTATACACTATTCTGATATTGGAGGGCTTATGGTAAAAAAATCAATCTTTATAATCCTAGTAACAATTTCACTCGCATTTTCTGGATGTGTTGGGAGAGGAACAACTAATATCTCTGGAATGGAAATGGGAGATGGTCTCAAATAAATTTAATAAATAAGAAGGTACATAAAAAATGTTAAAAGTCAGCAATAATAAAATTCTTAAATTTTTATTCTTATTATTCATTTCTATGTCAGTTTTCACATACTCTAACTCATATGCGATCACTGAACCTGGTGGACAATACGCAATTGATAAAACTGATCAAATAAAAAGATTTGAACACAACTCACTTGATAATTTAAAGATGATTGACTTCTTCCTTTGTGTAATGAAAGTAAGAGCTGATTTATTTCCTAACTCTAATTACAAGGCTCAGGTTAATGAAGCTGCATGTCAAAAATTAGCTGGGGATTCTGATGAAGATGGCGCTAAAGTAAATATGGCTGATATAACGCTTAGCTGTACTCGTTCCAGCAACTCATCCCCTCAAATTTGTAAAAGTTGGTACAGCGTCGCTGGAGAAAATACAACTTATCTTGTTAAAGTTCAAATGAATGAAGAGCCAACTACTGCAAAACCAAACGGATACTTTACTTTTACATGGTGTATGGCTGACTCTGGCGATGGAACATGCAAAGCTTCTAATCTTGCATATGGTCAATTAAGTTTATCTGAAGATGGCAGTGGCAACACAGTTGTATCAATGTATGACGAATATGGTGGACAAATGTATAGTGAGATTACCGGCGAAGGTATGACACTCCAAGATTCAAGCGGAAATAATTTATCTGCTCCAACATCTGTTGTGGATAGCATCAATCTAACGTTAAGTAATCATAAGCTCGAGTCTGCAACTGGAACTTCGCGTCAAATAGGTGAAACGGCACCAGGCATAGGAGTAATTCGTTTAGCTGCTAGTCCAACTACATATAATCTCTCATTTGATGCAGCTCATGGTCTTGTAAATGAAGATGGCGGTTCTGCATCATGTTATACCCTTTCAAATCCAAGTGAATACGTTCACCAATATGACCTATATGATATCTCTACCGGAGCTATTAAATCAATGGGTGGAGGTATACCTATTTCTGTTGCAAGCGTTGCCGGAAGTGGTGCTTCTGTCGGAAATCGTGGCTGGTGGGATTACTGGGGACTCCACCTAGACGGATCTACTAATAGCAGTGTAAAAAAACTTGCGACAGGTGATACCGTAACTGCAAATGCTGCTCAAACTTCTCTTGGAATTTCAAAAGATGACACGCTTACGGTTAACACTTCTATGGGCTCGCTTAGGGAAGAAACTAGTTATACTGGAACTATACCAGCAGTTGATCAAGCTGCCGCGACTACAACAATGTACTTTTGGTCACCTTCAGGAAAAGAATTTATTTATTTAGATGGTACGACTATAAAAGCACTCCCAAGCGCTAATGGTGGTGATGGAGGAACTCATTATGATGGATCTTCTTTCAGTGCCGGTGCTGATATTTCTGCCGCTCTTGAATGGTGTGGTAATAGTGATATCCAGGATTATTGTTTTGGAGCTCATTCAACAGCGATTGGTGGATGGTTCAACATAAGCGATATTTCAGCGAAGGAGTTTAAGGCGTACGTGCAAAAAAGGGTTACTCCTGGCATGTCAGGCTTTACTTCTGATGTTTACTTAAAATGTTACGGAGATCGATGTGCAAAGCCAATGGATGGAGGCTCATTGAGCACAGCTGGCTTTGGAGCTACTGACTTTAAAGCTTCTGCTAGTTCAACTTATAAATACTCATTTATTGACCCAAATGGTGGAACACCAAAATATTATATGTTTGATGTAAGTGATATGACACTGAAACATTGCTCAACTTGGAATTCAAGTTCAAACACATGTACAGGTGATCTTTATCCCGTCATTTGTGCGACGGACGAAGGTTCAGATAAATGTGATAACTCTGATTGGAGCAGCACTACATGGCTCGATATGACTATGGTAAAATATGATGTAACTGTAAATAGCTGGGAAAACCTAGACTCTGCTACAAGATATATTTGGAATACATCCAATAATATATATGGGGATCGTCTCGCGTGGCCTTCAAAAAGTGGAACAGTTATTTCATTTTCACCTCCATTAAATATGACATATGAACATTCAACGTCGAATGATCGTAATGCTTCGAGCACCTATAATGGAAAGAAATTTGGTTTAGAATATGGTGGAAGTGGAAATCTCTGGGGTATCGATTGGTCTAAAGAAGATCCAAGTTGCCAAATGAATTGTGATTATCTTCCACAAATTAGTATTAAAGATGGTGTAGAAGTTGATACTACTGGGGATGGCTCTAATGACCATGTAATACTAGCAAGACGTATGGATTTAAGACCATCAACTGTCAGTGAAGCAACTTGTACAGATAAAGGCTTAAGTGTAGCTAGTTCTGCATCAGCGCCATCAACACCAGCAATTGAAACTATCATTAATTTTGGCACAAGTGATGAGCCAACGGGAGGTTCTTTGGTAAGTACAGAAGTTTGTGTTGTAGATAATATTTTATCTGGAGCGGCCGGCTGTCCAACTGAGTAGTTTTATCTGAGAGAAATTTATGTTTCTCTCAGGCTAATACTTAAATTGTTCGTTTAAAATTCGTTCTTCAAATGAATGATTTGAATCGTATAAAAGTATTATTTTTATTGAAGTGTCTTGTTGAATTGTGATTGATTTGACATTCCTTACTTCTAAGCTGTCAGCTGTAGCGCTAACTGGTCTTTTATCATTTTCAAGAATATCTAATTTAACCTCAGATTTGTTATTTAAAATTGCACCCTTCCATCGTCTAGGTCTGAACGCACTAATTGGCGTGAGTGCAAGATCATTCGATTCAATCGATAGAATAGGACCATGAGCCGATAGATTATAAGCAGTACTTCCAGATGGAGTTGCTAGGAGAATTCCATCACAGATAAGCTCTTCTAGTCTGATTTGATTATCAATTGAAACTTGAATCTTTGCCGCTTGATGGGTTTGTCTTAATAATGCAACTTCGTTAATGGCCTTTGCAGTATGTAAGGTGTCATTTTTATCATAAGCAGTCATAACCAATGGTGACAATTGAACTGATTGAGATGCATTTAATCTTTTAATTAAATGATCATCAGCAACTGAATTCATTAGGAATCCAATACTGCCATAATTAATTCCAAAGAATGGAATTTTTTGATCCATATAATCTTTAATGGCTTGAAGCATAAACCCATCACCTCCAAGTACGATCAAAACATCAGAGTCATTCACAGCAAAATCACCATATTTTGAGACTAAAATCTTTTTTTGCTCTTGGGCTTCATTATTAGTAGAAGCAATAAAGTAAGGTTTGTTAAATTTCATGATTTAATATCTATAAAAAAATATTGTTTACCCTAAAATAGAAATGAATTGAAACAATAATTTTTAAATGAAGAAAATATGACTAAAAATGGCTATATTCTCTCTATTGATCAGGGCACAACAAGTTCGCGGGCCGCGCTAATTTCACAAGAAGGAAATATTGTATGTCAGAAGAATATAGAATTTAAACAGTATTTTCCAGCTAATGGATGGGTCGAACACGACCCTCGTGATATTCTCTCGTCAACTATTGATTGCATAAAATATATAATTAATGAGAGCAAGATAAGTCCAGAAGATATTACGACTGCTGGAGTCACTAATCAAAGAGAAACAATTGTTGCATGGGATAAAACATCAGGTGATCCAGTTTATAATGCAATAGTGTGGCAAGACCGGAGAACAGAGGATATTTGTGAATCTCTTAGAAAGAAAAATGTTGAAGATTTAATACAAAAAAAAACTGGCCTGTTAATTGATCCATATTTTTCTGCTCCTAAAATAAAATGGATTTTGGAAAATGTTGATAGAGCAAAAAGTTTGATAGTGGATAATAATTTACTCATTGGAACTATTGATACATGGTTAATTTGGAATTTAACTAATAGGCGATATCATCTTACAGATGTAACAAATGCATCGAGGACAATGATTTATAATATAATTGATGATTGTTGGGATGAAGAGTTATTAAAACTATTTAATATTCCTAGAGAAATTCTTCCTGAAGTTAAAAGTTCAATGGATAATTTTGGAGTAATTAGTAAAGATTTTTTTGGCTCTGAAATTCCTATAACTGGTGTTGCTGGAGATCAACAGGCCGCAGCATTTGGACAATTATGTATTAAGAAGGGCATGATTAAATCAACCTATGGAACAGGGTGTTTTATGTTAATCAATACAGGACCCGAAATATATCAATCTCAAAATAAACTTTTATCTACAACTGCTTTTAAAATAAATGATCAAAAAGCGTATGCCTTAGAAGGAAGTATATTTAATGCTGGAACAATAGTTCAGTGGATGAGGGATGAACTTTCTTTCTTTGAGAAAGCTCGAGAAATTGAGACATTAGCTTCTGACGCCAAAAATGATATTGTTTTTATACCAGCATTTACAGGACTAGGAGCCCCATACTGGAGATCGGACATAAGAGGATCCATTCATGGAATAACTAGAGACACATCTAAGAGTGACCTTGCATTGGCAGCATTAAAATCAGTTTGCTTTCAATCAAAAGATTTATATTTGAGTTTACAAAAAGATATGGCTAGTGATGATCTAAATTCTGTTATGCGTGTTGACGGAGGCATGTCTCAGAATAATTTGATGATGCAATATCTTGCAGATCTGTTGCAGATAAATGTTGAAAGACCAGTTATTCAGGAAACTACTGTCGTGGGAGCAGCGTATCTAGCAGGATTACAACATGGAATATATAAAAGTATTGATGATCTTAAAGAATTATGGAAAACTGATTGTGTTTTTGAGCCATCGAGTAAAAACAAAAAAGTAAACGATGACTATGGTCGATGGATAGAAATAATACAGAAAGAAATAAAATAATTATGGTAGATGTAAAAGCGACAGTATCTATAGAAGAATGGGAAACAAGAGTTGATCTAGCAGCTTTTTATAGAACAATCCCATATTTTGGATGGGATGACTTAATCTTTACTCATATTTCAGCAAAAGTACCAGGAACAGATGACCACTTTTTAATAAATCCATATGGATTTTTATTTGAAGAAATGACTGCCTCTAATTTAGTAAAAGTCGATTTAAACGGAAAAATAATTAGTGAGACAAATAACTTTATTAATCCTGCAGGTTTTACGATACATAGTGCGATTCATCAAGCACGGGAAGATGCACATTGTATCGTTCATCTACATTCAAATGATGGGGTTGCCGTTGCATCTTTAAAAGATGGATTGCTTCCATTGTCTCAAACAGGAATGTTAGTACGAAGTCAAATTGCTTATCATGATTATGAGGGAGTTGCTCTGTTTGATGAAGAGAAAGAAAGATTAGTAAATGATTTGGGTGATAGCAAATTAATGATCTTAAGAAATCATGGCACTTTAGCGATGGGTACTAATGTTGCAGAAGCATTTACAAATATTTATTTTCTTGAGAAAGCTTGTACATACCAAGTAAGAGCAATGGCGGGCAGCCTCGAGTTTAATCAGCCATCAGATGAAGCTATTGAAACTACTCGTCAGCAGGGACAAGCAAGAGAAATGGCAGCTGCTCTATTATGGCCAGCAGTTCGGAGAAAAATGGAGCGTTTAGACCCTTCTTTTATGAATTAATTCTGATTGAACTATGCAGATAAAATGTATAGTTTCTATACGTTATTATTTTATTCATTAAAAAAATCACAAAGAAACCAAATATAAATAGGAGAAACTAAATGAAAATTTTATGTATTTTGTATGATGATCCAAAAAGTGGAATGCCATCATCGTACGCAAGAGATGATTTACCAACAATCGAGAAATATCCTGATGGCATGACACTGCCATCTCCAAAGGCTAGAGATTTTACTCCAGGAGAACTTTTAGGATGTGTATCAGGTGAATTAGGTTTAAGAAAATTTTTAGAAGATGCTGGACATACACTTGTTGTTACATCTGATAAGGATGGCGATGGATGTCAAGCAGATAAAGAATTAGTTGATGCTGATATTGTTATTTCTCAGCCATTTTTTCCTTATTATTTGACAAGAGAAAAGATGGAAACAGCTCCAAACTTAAAGATGGCAATTACTGCTGGAATTGGATCTGACCACGTTGACTTGCAAGCTGCAATGGATAGAAAAGTTGATGTTGTTGAAGTAACTTTCTGTAACTCAAGATCAGTTGCTGAACATATCGTAATGATGATCCTCTCTCTGGTTCGTGATTATCATAATCAATATAAAATTATTAAAGATGGTGGATGGAATATTGCCGATGCAGTTCATAGATCTTATGATCTTGAAGGAATGCATGTTGGAACTGTTGCAGCTGGAAGAATTGGCCTTGATGCTCTCAGAAAATTAAAGCATTTTGATGTTCATATGCATTATTTTGATAGACACAGATTGCCAGAAGAAGTTGAGAAAGAACTTAACTTAACATTCCATGAGTCAGTTGAGTCTATGGTTGCGGTTTGTGATGTGGTGACTATCAATTGTCCGCTTCACCCTGAGACAGAACATATGTTTAATGATGACTTGATTGGTAAAATGAAACGAGGAGCATATATCGTGAATACCGCGCGTGGTAAAATTTGTGATAAAGATGCAATTGCTCGTGCATTAGAGTCCGGTCAGTTAAGTGGATATGCGGGAGACGTATGGTTCCCACAACCTGCTCCAAATGATCATGTGTGGAGATCAATGCCAAATCATGGAATGACTCCTCATACTTCTGGAACATCACTTTCAGCTCAAACAAGATATGCTGATGGTGTTCGAGAAATCTTAGAGTGTTTCTTTGATGGAACTCCAATTAGAGATCCATATTTAATCGTTCAAAACGGTGAACTTGCTGGAATGGGAGCGCACTCCTATAGTAAGGGAACTGCTACTGGTGGTTCAGAAGAAGCAGCCGAATATAAAAAACAGTAATTTTTTTTAAATTTGCTATAGGACGGATGAAAATCCGTCCTATATAATATGAATATGTTAAACGTATTCAGAAATTACTTTTCTCATTCTACAATTATAGGATTTATAATAATGGCTCTATTTGGCCTTTATTATATTTTAGTGAATGATTTACTCTTGAACCATTTAGTATGGTTCTTTATCCCTATCATTCTTGCCCCATTCTATGAATGGTATGTGCATAAATACCAATTACATGCTGAATTGACTAAAAAAGAAGGTTGGTACCGGAGATATCAAATTGTTCTTCACCATGGTCATCACCGAGAACCTGACAATATTAAACTTCAGTTTGCGCCATGGAGATATTTAATTTATGCCTATGGACAAGTTTATTTGTTATACGCACTTATCTTTTGGGACTTTTCATCTGCAATGGTGCCATTTACTGGTCATTTATTATATCACTTGTGGTATGAGTGGATTCATTTGGCTCATCACTCTAAAGGATATAAGCCAATATTTAGTGTTGGTAAAAAATTGAGAGACGCTCATATGAGTCATCATTTTCATAACGAAAATTATAATTGGGGAATTACAAATATGATCGGTGATTATTTTTTTGGATCTCTAAAAAATAATAAATCAATTGAAAAAAGTTCTAATACTAAGACTATATCTGGTTATTACGATTAAGACTTTTCATTTTATTTATACTAGTACATTATTCTTAATAGATAAGACTCAGATCTATGTTGATAAGATCTTCACTTATGACATCAATATATAATTTATCGATAACTAGACCTCGAGAATTATATACGTAAGAGATAAAACTAGTTAATTCTTTCATGGAAGCTGTCTGGCCATTTAAATTAAATATATTGTTTTCATATTTGATTTTAAAATTTGATATACCTAATACTGTTAAGTCAGACTGTAAATCAGATGATTTGATTGGAGGACTTGATAAGTGTCTCCATTTTCCAGGGAATATACTATCAAATTCTTCAATTGTGCTTAATTGCTTTTGTAACACATTCAGCTCATTTTCGAAATTGTCATTTTTATTTATTGTTGCACTAAGCAAGAAGGATATGAGTGATAAAAATATAAATGATAGTGATATTATATTTATAATTTTAATCGAAATTGATGATTCAGCCCACTGTGTTTTCAATTCACTTATCATAATTAATTAATTCCCTTGAGCGTTAAATCAATTTCCATCTGAGTTTTTTGTTCAGATATATTTTGTATCGATCTTACTTTGGATAAAAAATAACTATTATTTTGAAGTGCATCATTCATACGTGATATCGATGAACTTTTCGTACTATGGAGTTTAAGATATACTGTGTCATCCTTCTTTATATTGAGTTGATTAAGTTCTATGCCTGGTATTCCAAATACCTCTCCTAGATAATTTAGCGTATTGATATGGTTAATGTTTGGTAAATTTTTAGTATTTTTTATACTGTATACTATGTCCGAAAGATCGGATTTTTCATAAGTATTTTCATCATGTGAAATAAATTCAAATAGATTATTAAGTCTCATTTCAATCTGTTCAGAGTTTTGAGTCGAGTTTTGAAAATAATTAAAACTTGATAGTGAAAATATAATGGAAAAAATTGCTAAGTTGATAGTTTTCCAGTTTTGAGACCAATTCGATGAATCATTGTTTGCGGCTTTTAACAGCTGTTTAAGATAAATAGCATTTTTAATATCTATGAATGATTGGTCATTAGCAATACTTTCATACTTAATTTGAACATTGTTCTGAGATTGCAAAGATCTCAAGTTACCTTGACTTAAATTTTCTTCTTTAAGGGAGTAAAAACTTAGAAAGTTGGGTTTTTCATTTTGATTGAAAAGAACATTAATATCTTCGCTAAGGTTCTCTGAATTCGATGAAAATATATTTCCATTAAAATAAATATTAATTTCATTGTTTTCTTTAATCAAAAATTTCCACTCGTTTTGATCTGATTTTAGTAGTGATGTTTCAAAGTATATTGGCCTACTTTGTAATTTATACTTTTTTAAAATTTTAGATAATGCAATAATCAAACTCTTGTTGATTATGGTGTAAGGCAACCTATCTTTATGTTCAGAATTAACAATTATTAATTCATCAGGAGATTGTTCAAGGTCTTGCTTTATTATTTTTTTAGCATTTTTTTTAAATAACGACTTATTTTTTTTAGGAACTTCAAGATAATCTGAAAAACAACATTGTTTTGAAAGAACAAAAATCAAGTTTGATTGATTATCACTTTGCTCAATTAATGAATCCAATTTATCAGTAATATTGTATTTAGAATTGATGAACTGACATCTTTCTAGGTCTGAATTTATAAAAATTATACTATTCATTACATTATTTCTATTTTCTGAATAACCCTATTGTGCTTTAGAAATCGAGAACCATCAAGGTCATGATTAACAATTGTTGAAAAGCTTAAGTTATGACCAGACATTGTAATTTTTCCTTCAATCAGAAAATTTTCACTTTTTGTAGTAATCATATTTGTTATTTCATTAATTGTAGAGTCGGAAAGTCTTAAATTATATTTACAATAATAAGCAAAATCTTTTACGCTCTCGAACGGCTTTTCGTTTCTATATCTTATGATCTTTTCTGCATTGATAAGACCAATCATTGGATGCAAAGCAGATATTGTATTGATATTTATGGTATTTATGTTCGTATCATATTCCTTTGGAATACCAGACAGATATGGCTTAAGTTTCTTTAGTATAGCTTTATCAAATCCTCTAATTAATAATACTTCATCTAAATTATGAATAGCTCTATTTGCTGCACGGTATCCTGGATTTAAGCTTAGATAGTAGTCATCTTCTCCCCCTGAAGACGAAAACACTTCAGAGTCATAATCAATCCAATCAATTAATGCATAAATTAAGTCTTGGTTAATGTCTAGTTGGTCAAATAACGACATCAAGCGTTCTAACTGAATATAATTAATATCCGAGTTATTAAGTACCAAGCTATTGACGTTAATCTTTGATTGTAAATCACTAATCTTTAAATTTACTGTATAAGACCCCACAGAAAAAGGTTCAATTGAATTTCCCCAGTTTTCATTTTGATAAGTCATATTTGGTGAATTTTGAAAATCAATATTTAAAAGATTAATCGCAAAATCTTCCACTGCATGAATGTGAGTATAAATTATATTATTCTTTTGATACTGGCCTATCTGTTCTTGATCTTGTTTGCCAACATTTAATAATATCGCAAGAAGGCTACTAACAAATCCTAAAAGAATTAATACAGAAATTAAGGCTGAGCCATTATTTCTAAATTTGAGATAAAATGACACGTTCAATATCCCCATAATATTTATGTTTTATTAAAATTTTAAATGCTAATGGCAGCCTATCATTTTTAGACTTATTAGATGTAAGATTTTGGTAGGCTTCAATATCACTTCTGGTTGTAAGTCCGATAGAAGATGATTGAGAGCTACTATTATCTGTAATATATCCTATTGGCCATGATTGAAGCCATTGTCTATTATGATCTGTAATAAATATAGAAAAATCTAATATATTCTCATCTAAAACATGAGTTTGATAATTTGAGTTTTGTATTCTATCAAGTACATTCCAGATATTTCTTTTTAATTGCTGGTTTGAGAAATCATATTCTATTCGATATGTATATTGAGTATGATCTAATTCATTAAATATTGATCTTGAAAAGATTATCTTTTTATCATTCGTATTACTGACGATCAATGATGGTTGGTAATCCCCATACTCATCACGTATTGATCTTGAAGACAATGTTTTTAGGTCCTGTTCTATAATTGATAATGTTGTTATAAATTTTTCATAATTTTCATGATTTTTTGTTAAGCGATCTAAATTTATATTTAAAAATCCAAGAGCATAAAAAATACTTGATAAAATAATCCCTATAATAAGAGTACTAATAACTACTTCTACAAGAGTAAAACCTCTTTCAAATTTATTGCGTTTGAAAATACACATAATATTCAGTCTTAACTTTCTTTTTTTTATCATTCTGATCAATAGTAAAAAATTCAAATGTATGAAGATTCTCAATTGCAGTAGGAATAGTTTCCACTAACCATCTATATTTTTTCTGATTAATTAAATTTTCCCCTCTAAGAGTTTTTTTGTCTAATAGCTTGTTATTTAAAACAAGCTCTGAATAAGCGTTGCTAGTTATGAATTGCCAAGAAATTTGATCTCTTATTTTTTGCGATAGAAATATGTTTGATTGAAGTGCAAAAAAAATACTTCCAATTGTAAGAGATACAATTACTAACGCTATTAATGACTCAACTAATGAAAAACCATTAGAATTTTTATCACTGTATTTCAACACCATTTAATCCTAGTTTGAGTTTTTTTTCTTGTGATGATTCTTTTAATGTTAAAAAAATATAATCAATTAGGTTTTTATGACTTAATTGGATTTGAAATTCATTTGTTATATTTTTCATATCAGCCGTTCTTTTTTGAAAGATAATATTATTAAGCTTTACTAATTCCTCCTTATCATTAACTCTTGCTGAATTAACATCAAAATCTATTTGCAATACCTCTCCTGTTTGTAAAACATGATTAATTTTGTCATCCAGAAATTGAATTATTCTTTTTACTTCTCTTTTTTCGCTGTTATTGATTCCAGATCCGAACCCGCTAATTGAAATTGATCCAGCTATACCAATGATAATTAGTACAATTAAAATTTCGATTAATGAAAAACCTCTGTGACTATTTTTTTTTAATTTTCTAAGTTCCAATTTCCAATATCCTTATCATTTCCATTGCCTCCTAATTGACTGTCAGCACCTAAAGAAAAAATATCAATTTTCGAATTTTTTCCTGGATTTGAATATTGATATGGTTCATTCCATGGATCTAGAGGTAAACGTTTAAGATATAGATTATCTTCGTCCTCAATGAGCGCTTCTAATCCTTTATCATTTGAAGGATAAGTCCCATTATCTAATTTGTATAAGTCTAGGGCGCTCTCAATTGTTAAAATATCATTTTTAACTTTAGTAAATCGCGCTTGGTCAGGTCGATTTATAACTGATGGGACTACAAATGATGCCATGATCGCTATGATGATTAATACCACCATTATTTCAATTAACGTAAATCCATCTTGTTTTTTATAATCAATTATCATTATACAAACTCATTTAAACTTAAGATTGGTGATAGAATGGCAAATGCTATGATTGAAACCACAACCCCTACGAAAACAATAATAATAGGTTCTATAAGTTTATTCAATCTTTCAAGACTATTCTCTAATTGCATATCTAGATGATTAGAAATTTTGTCAAAAACAGTAATCAAACTACCTGTTTCTTCACCAGCTGAAATCATGCTGATAAGATAATCTGGGAATGCATCAATGTCCTTTAATGATTGCGAAAGCGGATTTCCTTTGCGAATTTGTTGTGGAACTATTGCCAGATCAGATTTAATTTTTAAATTTGAAATAGAATTATTTGCTAGTGAAATTGATAGGTCTAATTGAAGACCAGAAAGTAAATTGATATATACTTGATGGGCAAATCTACTTAAATTTGCATGAGTAATTAATTTGCCTAAATAGGGTGCTTTTAATAAAAATGATGACATTGAGTATCTAAAAGAACTTGATTGTCTCAATAAAATAAAAATGAATATTGTAATTAAAAAACCAAATGCAACTTTCATGCCTGAATTCTGTAGAAAATTGGATATATTAAATAATATTTTTGTTATTGATGGTAATTCTGCGTTTGCATCTTCAAATGTCATGGCAAATTGTGGAATAACTTGTGTAAAAATTATATTCAAAACTATTATTGTTACCATAAAAAGAAAGAAGGGATAAATAAGTGCATTAGTCATTTTTTGCTGAAATTTATTTTTTCTTTCAAGGTATAGATTCATATTACTTAGAATTAATTCAAGATTTCCATTGGTCTCAGCAGAATCTATCATTGATATAAGTTCTTCTGATAGAGTAGGGGAAGATTTAGAGATTGATTGAGAAAGAGAGTCACCTCTTACTAAATTTGTTAGAATATTTTCTACTAGTTCTAAAATTGCTCTGTCTTTTAGAGATTCTTGTAATGCTTCTAAAGAGTTTTTAATTGTCATTCCAGTTTCAATCATCATTGAAAAGTTTGAAATGAACTCAGAAGTTTGTTTTAAATTTAGTATCTTTTTTTTATTTGAAAAAATAGTACTAATTTTTTTTCTCTCTGAAATCTTTATTGCAATAAGTTTTCTTTTTTCAATTTCATTTTCAACTTCATTTAAATTCTTTGCATTTATTGTATCAATAATTACCAATCCACTCTTGTCCATTGCTTTGTAAGTGAATAGTTTCATTTTTTATATCAAACTAAAAAATATCTTTATTTTCTTTTTTAATAGCAAGAGCTTGAGTGAGAGTTAAATGATCATCTGATAGATTTTTTCTTAGAACGTGCTCCTCAGTACTTTGACTTACAGCTTCTTGTAGTTTTTGACTCATAGAAATCATTTCAAAAACAGCTGTTCGTCCATCTTGATTAAAGTTTTTCTCAAGTGATTGTCCAACAATGCAAAGAATACTTGATGTAAGCATTTTTTTATCTACTCCAAGTTCATTAAGGCGGTCAAATGCACCAAGAGGTGAATTAGTGTGTAATGTTGATAATACTAAATGACCCGTTAAACTAGCTCTTAAAGCTATATCAGCAGTTTCTTCATCTCTTATCTCTCCAACTAGAATTACATCTGGATCCTGTCTTAATATTGATCGTAAACCATCAGCAAAAGATAAATTAATTTTTGGATTAACTTGAGTTTGACTGATGCCTTCAATTTTATATTCAATAGGATCTTCAATAGTCATTATATTAATATTTTTCTTTTTTATTCTCTCAATAGCTGCATATAGTGTAGTTGTTTTGCCTGACCCAGTCGGTCCCGTCACAAGTATAATTCCACTTTTCTGATCCAATAATGATTTGAAATCCTCAAGCTGCGCATCAAGCATTCCTAGACTTGATAAATCCAATTCGATATGGCGTTGATCTAATAATCTTAGAACAACACGTTCGTTATCATAAGAAGGTATAGTTGAAATACGTAAATCAATGGGGTATGAGCCTATATTTATAGTTACTCTTCCATCCTGAGGCTTTCTCTTCTCAGTAATATCAAGGCCACTAATTATCTTTATTCGTGTAAATAATCTTGCCGAGATTCCAGAGTTTAAAGTGAAGGCATTTTCAATAGATCCATGAATTCTGAATTTGATATTTAGAGTATCCTCAAAAACTTGTAAGTGAATATCGGATGCTTTTTTTGAAATGGCTTCTCTAAGAATAAGATTAAAAAGTTTTATTATGGGAGCATCGTCATGAGATTTTAATATATCGTCAGAATTATCAATTTCATTTATAAAAGTGGATATTTCAATCTCATCACCAATATTTTGAATATTTTCAGCTGTGCTTTGATCATTTTCAAAAAACTCATTCAAAAGATCATTAAACTGTTCAGCTTCGCACCAATTAACATTATATGGTTTTTTAAAATTCCAGGAAATCTTTTCAATTATTTTAAGATCTGCCGTCTTGTCTGCAGCAATTTCTAGCACTGAAGATTTTGAATTCTGAATTATTATTCTACTATTCTTTGAAAAATCGTAGCTTTGAAATTGAGAAGTCATACTTTATTTTTGAATATGTTCCTGTAGATGAGGTTCGTAAAGCTTAGGTACAATTGTGAATTTTGATCTTGTTTCATCTTCTAAAAGACTCTCAATCTGAGAATATTTTGAGTCTGTTAAATCTTGTAATTCCCCATCACTTGAACGGTAATCTATGATGCTAGTTTTTATAAAGATGACTAAGTTTCTTTTTTCCATAACTTGAGTTGTATTTCTAAATAATCCACCAAGTACTGGAATACTTCCTAGAACTGGAATCTTAAATTCTGTATCAGTTAGTTTTTCGTCAATCAATCCTCCTATGACAATAAGCTCTTCATTGTTTACCATGACATTCGTTTTAATTGATTTTTTACTCGTTACTGTATCATTTTGTGATGTAATCGTTGCATCAATGCTTGAAACTTCTTGAAGAATATCAAGTCTTATGGTGTCTCCCTCAGAAATTTGTGGTTTGATTCTTAACGTTACGCCAACATCTTGTCTTTCCAAAGTTTGGAACGCTGAATTATTTGTATCAGTAAAAGAACCAGTTAAAAATGGGACGTTTCTTCCAACGATTATTTCTGCTTCTTCATTATCAATAGTAATAATACTTGGTGTAGATAAAATATCTGAAGTTGTATTTGATGCCAATAAGTTTACAACTGCTTGTATATCCGTGATACTGTCTGCAGTGAATTGCATCAAGTTAGTAGCACCCAATTGAACCGATGCTTTAACATCACCAATGCTTCCAGTAATACTAGACAACCCAAGCGCAACTGCATCGTTGTCAGAAATATCAGCCACTACAGCTTCTACTAAGACTTGTCTTCGAGGTATATCCAATTGATTGATAACTTTTTTAAGCATCTTCTGGGTTCCTAGATCTGCTCTAATTACTAAAGCATTTAATTTTTTATCAGGTTGTATTTGTATAAATGGACTCTCTTCACTTCCTTCTTGTATCGTAAGAGCTTTTAATGTTTCAGATAGATATTCTGCTTGAGCATGCTTTAGATAGATTACCTGTGTTTCATCCGTGAGTTCATTTTCATCTTCAATATTTCTTATTAATACTCTTATTTGACTTATGTCACTTGAGTGCGATTTAACAATTATTGAATTTGTATTTTTATCAACCATGAAGATAGGGGCTATAAGTTTTAATCCAACTTCTTGCTTTTGGTCAGAAAAGAAACGATTAAGTACTTTTGCAACATCAAGTGCATTCAAGTTTTCAATTTTGATTATCTCAGTTTCTGTTAAATTTGGTTCATCAATTTTTTGAACAATTTTCTCTATTTTCTGAATACTAAAAGCATTCGATGTAATAATAAGAGAATTACTTTGTAAATAAGGTATTAGACTTGACTCTTTTGGGATAATTGGTCGAATTGCAGATACAAAATCATTTACAGGTATATTTTCAAGCTTGATTAATTGAGTAACAATTTTGTCACTTGGTAATATTGATGAGTCCTCGGAATAAATAGAATTTTCTCTCATAAGCTGATCAGGTAAAATTTTTATTTTCCCATTGATTTCCTGCATGATAAAACCATGTACCTGTAAAATAGAGTGTAACATATCCTCTGCTTGCTCTAGGCTAATTTCTTCCTGAGATATTACATTAACTTTTCCTGTTACTCTGGAGTCGATAATAAATGATTTACCAACCATCAAAGCAAAACCTTCAATAACATCTTTAATATCGGCATCTTTAAAATTAAAAGTTATAGCATTTGCGTTTGAAATAATTAAAAAAGCTAAGAATAATTGAACAAATAAATTTCTCATTAGATTAAGCATCAATTCTCCTTGCAATTAACTTTTTAATTTTTCCATCACGATATATCGATGCTACAATTTCTTTTCTATTTTCTAGTTTACTATATGCATCATTCAAAGTTGCAAGGTTAAAAACATTATAACCGCTAAGGTTAAATAAGAGATCTGTTTCTTTAAGGTGTAATTTTTTTATTATTTTTCCATCTACACGATCACTTATATAAATTCCTGGAGTTCCATTAATACTTCCTTGGTCAATTTTTAGATAAGGAAGTATTTCTAAAAGAGAGACATCGAGATTAATCATTCCATCTACTTCAGTAACTCTTTTTTTATCAGATAGATAAATCTGGTAAGTTTGATTATTGATACTTATTTTTATTGAGTTTGAATAAATAGACTCTAAGAAAACATTGTTTTCAATTTTATCACCTGGTTTAAAAATTTTTTTATCACTTTTCTTATTTATAAAGTTTAAAATAATATAACCTCGATTTGGTTGCTTATTTATTGATACAATTCCAGCTAACTCAATTCCTAAATCTTGAAAAGAAATTTCTTCCGAAGAGACATTCTCTTCAACTGTATTCTCAAAAAGTGTTAAAAAATTTCTGCTTATTGTCTGGTTATCAAAAGAAATATTAAATACCTTTTCTTCATTCAATTTTGATTGATTTAAAGAGTAAAAAGATTGATAGAGAAATACGAGTGACAGAGGGATTAAAACATAAAATAAAATTTTTAAAATATTATCAAAGGAAATAGAGTTCATTTTTGGTAAATAAAAAATTAAAGTTAAATAATAATTTTAAAGTCTTAGCTTTTAATTATTACATGTCTTCTTAAGACCGTCAACTAAACGTATGTTATTTGAATGGTGCCCCTAAACGGACTTGAACCGCTAACCTATTGATTACAAATCAATTGCTCTACCAATTGAGCTATAGGGGCAAAAGAGACTTACGTTTATAATTTAGCAAGGATGTCCAGTCAATTTAAAAGCTTAATTTTATAATTGCGACGGATGAAGTAAATTGACAGTTCATGAAATTTATTGTGAGATTAATGAAATATTTAAGGGGAAAATTAAGATGACCGACTCAGTAAAATACCTGTTAGAAGAAAGTAAGGCGCCAAAATTTTGGTATAATATTAATGCTGATCTTCCGTCTCCACCTCCACCTCCACTTCACCCAGGCACCAAGCAACCAGCGGGGCCAGATGATTTTGCTCCTTTGTTTCCAATGGGCCTAATAATGCAAGAGGTTTCAACTGAACGAGAAATTGAAATTCCTGAACCTGTTAGAGAGATTTATAAACAATGGAGACCATCACCTCTGTATCGAGCAAGAAGACTAGAGAAGTATTTAGATACTCCGGCTAAAATATATTTTAAGTATGAAGGGGTAAGTCCTACGGGAAGTCATAAACCTAACACAGCAGTTGCTCAGGCATTTTATAATAAAGAAGAGGGTGTAAAAAAAATATATACTGAAACTGGTGCGGGCCAGTGGGGCAGCTCATTAGCGTATGCAGGTCAAATGTTTGGTATAGATATTGAAGTTTTCATGGTGAAAGTAAGCTTTGATCAAAAGCCTTATCGAAAATTTATGATGCAGTCATTTGGTGCCAAATGTAATTCAAGCCCATCTAGTTTAACAGATTTTGGTAAAAAGTTATTAGATGAGGACCCAAGTAACCCTGGCAGTTTGGGTATTGCAATTTCAGAAGCAGTAGAGTCAACTGTAAAAAGTAATGGTGAAGCCAAGTACTCTCTTGGCAGTGTTTTAGGGCATGTGCTGTTACATCAAACTATTAATGGAAATGAAGCAATTCTTCAGATGGAACAAGCTGGCGATTACCCCGACATTATAGTTGGATGTACTGGAGGTGGAAGCAATCTTTCTGGATTACTATTTCCATTTTTAGGTCAACAATTAAGAGGTGGGAAAAAAATAGATGTGATTGCTTGCGAACCTCTTTCTTGTCCATCATTTACAAAAGGAAAGTATGCATATGATTTTGGAGATATGGCAATGATGACCCCTTTAGTTAAAATGCATACATTAGGTTCAAGTTTTTTACCTCCTGCAAACCACTCTGGTGGCCTAAGATATCATGGAATGTCATATCACCTTAGTCATCTTTTAGATTTGGGGCTAATACGAGCAAAAGCATACGGTCAAAAAGAATGTTTTGAAGCCGGTGTTGCATTTGCAAAGCAAGAGGGAATAATTCCAGCGCCAGAAGGTAATCATGCGGTAAAGGGTGCAATCGATGCGGCTTTAGAATGTAAAAAAAATGGTGAGTCCAAAACTATCTTGTTCAATTTGTGTGGTCACGGACATTTCGACATGTCCGCTTATGATGATTATTTTAGTGGTAACTTAGCTGAAGATAAGTTTGATAAGCAGCATGTTGATGAGGCTATTTCTAAATTACCAGAGATAAGTTAATTTATATTATTATTTAGATAAAAGAAAAGTACAGCCGCTGAATTAGACACATTCAAACTTTCTAAATTGTTACTTATTTCTATTTTAACAACTTCATCGCATGAACTTTTTGTGAGATGTCTCATTCCATCAGACTCAGATCCAAAAATAAAAACAGATTTTTTTGCAAAATCTGTATCTGTAATTTTCTTATCACTATTTCCATCTAATCCGTAAACCCAATAACCATTTTCTTTTAATGTTCTTAGAGCTGATGATAAATTTGAAACTGAAGTGAAAGGAACCTTATCAATACCTCCACAAGCTGTCTTTGTCATAAAGTGATTTTCATTCACTGATTGGTTTTCAGTAAGTATTATGCCATCAATTTTAAATGCGAGCGCTGATCTAAAAATTGCTCCAACATTTTGAGAATCTTCAAGTTGATCTAGAATAATAATATTTGAACGTTCTGTTTTTATAGATTTTAAAAAATCTCCAATATCTATTTTTTTATTTTTTTCAACTTTGAGACAAACTCCCTGATGAGTGAATCCTTTTCCTAAAACATGCTCTATTTCACTTCTTTGAGAAATAGTTACTTTTAGCCCCTTTGGTAACAAAGTAGTTTTATCTGATTTAAGGCGTTTATGAGCTTCACTGGTAACCAATAATTCACTTTTAATTCTATATTCATTAGATAGAGCCGCAGCAACAGCATGATAGCCATACATCCAGTATTCATTATTATGGCTCTTTTTCGGGGATTTTTTATTATTACGCCTCATGTAAGATGCATATTATTTAGATATGAAATAGTTTCATCATAAATATTATTATTTATTGATTAACCAACATTTTTTACATATAAGACAACGCTTAAGGCTCATTATATAGAGATATTTAATGATACTTATCTTGAGATATTTTTTGAATAATTTTTTATTCTATAAATATAAAGACTATCTCGGGAGGGGTGCCCGAGTGGTTAAAGGGGACGGGCTGTAAACCCGTTAGCTATGCTTACGTTGGTTCGAATCCAACCCCCTCCACCACTGAAAGGTACCTTAAGGTAGCTTGAAGGAATAAGCGGGTGTAGCTTAGTGGTAAAGCTCCAGCCTTCCAAGCTGATTACGAGGGTTCGATTCCCTTCACCCGCTCCAAAGTTAATAACGAAGAAAAAATTGAGAGGAAGAAAAAAATGGCTAAAGAAAAATTTGATCGAAGTAAACCACATTGTAACGTTGGTACCATCGGTCACGTCGATCACGGTAAAACTACACTTACTGCAGCAATCACTAAAGTGTTAGCTGAAACAGGAGGTGCTGAGTTTTCTGCATATGAAGATATTGATAAAGCGCCTGAAGAAAAAGAGCGTGGTATTACAATTTCAACTGCTCACGTAGAATACACAACTGATGCAAGACATTATGCACACGTTGACTGTCCAGGGCACGCCGATTATGTAAAAAACATGATTACAGGTGCAGCTCAAATGGATGGAGCAATTCTAGTTGTTAATGCTGCTGATGGTCCTATGCCTCAAACTAGAGAGCATATTCTATTAGCAAGACAAGTTGGTGTTCCAGCAATTGTTGTTTATTTGAATAAAGTTGATCAGGTTGATGATGCTGAATTACTAGAACTCGTTGAAGTTGAAATTAGAGATATTCTAAATGAATACGAATTTCCTGGTGACGATACTCCAATCGTAAAAGGATCTGCCCTTGCAGCCGTTGAAGGTAGAGACGACGAGATAGGAAAAAATTCTATTGCTGAATTAATGAAAGCTGTTGATGAATTTATACCTCAGCCTACTAGAGATAAGGATAAGCCATTCCTTATGCCAATAGAGGATGTATTTTCAATTTCAGGTCGTGGTACAGTTTGTACTGGAAGAGTTGAAAGTGGTATCGTTAAAGTTGGTGAAGAATTAGAAATCGTTGGTATTAAAGAAACTCAAAAAACTACCTGTACTGGAGTTGAAATGTTTAGAAAGCTACTTGATGAAGGTGAAGCTGGCGATAACATCGGTGCTCTATTAAGGGGCATTGAGAGAGATCAAGTTGAAAGAGGTCAAGTACTAGCACATCCAGGAACAATTACTCCACATAAAAAATTTAAATGTGAAGCTTATGTTCTTAAAAAAGAAGAGGGTGGAAGACATACTCCTTTCTTTACTAACTACAGACCTCAGTTTTATTTCAGAACTACTGATGTTACTGGAGTTTGTTCATTGCCTGAAGGAACTGAAATGGTTATGCCTGGAGACAATATTGCAATGGAAGTTGAGATGATTGCTCCAATCGCAATGGATAAAGGTGTTAGATTTGCTATTCGTGAAGGCGGTAGAACTGTTGGTTCTGGCGTTGTTACGGAAATAGTAGAATAACTGGAGGAGTGTAGCTCAACTGGTAGAGCACCGGTCTCCAAAACCGGGGGTTGGGGGTTCGAGTCCCTTCACTCCTGCCATTTGACAACAAAAAGAATATGAAGCCATTAAGATTTTTACAAGAAGTCAGAAGAGAAGGTGGAAAAGTTACTTGGCCATCTTCTCGTGAAACTTTGACTGGTTCTATTATGGTAGTAATCATGGTAGCTATTGCATCAGTATTCTTTTTGATAATTGATCAGATTTTTAGTTTTGGTCTCGATAAAGTAATTGGAATTGGTATTTAGATGTCTCATAAATGGTACATAGTTCACGCCTATTCAGGCTTTGAAAAGAAAGTTGCAGCTTCAATTCTTGAGAAGGCTAAAACAAAGAATATGGAGGATCAATTTGATCAGATTATTGTTCCTACGGAAGAAGTGGTTGAAGTTAAAAAAGGAAAAAAACGTAATGCCGAGAGAAAGTTTTTTCCTGGTTATGTACTAGCTAAAATGACGATGAATGATGCCACTTATCATTTAGTAAAAGATCTACCTAAAGTAAGCGGCTTTCTTGGCCAAACTAAAGGTCAACCTAGTCCTGTTTCTGAAAGTGAAATAAATAAGATTTTACAAGATATAGAAGAAGGTGTATCTAAGCCCAAACCTTCAGTTACTTTTGAGGTTGGTGAACAGGTCAGAGTAAGTGACGGGCCTTTTGCATCATTCAATGGGTTAATTGAAGAAATTGATGAGGAGAGATCAAGAGTGAAAGTTTCAGTTTCAATTTTTGGAAGGTCAACTCCTGTTGAATTAGAATACACACAAGTTGAAAAAGCATAGAGATTTATATGGCTAAAGAAATAGATGGAAAACTAAAATTACAAGTTCCCGCTGGGCAGGCAAATCCGGCTCCACCTGTTGGCCCTGCATTAGGACAACGTGGATTGAATATTATGGATTTTTGTAAAGTGTTTAATGACAAGAGCAAAGGTGAGCAACCTGGAGTAATGTTGCCAGTTGTTGTTACATATTACACAGATAAGAGTTTTACATTAGAAATAAAACTTCCTCCAGTAACGTTCCTTATTAAAGAGGCCTTAAAAATTAAGAAAGGCTCCAAAGAGCCTGGAAGAGATATTATTAAAACAATATCCCAATCTCAGTGTAAAGAAATTGCAGAAAAAAAATTAAATGATTTAAATGCAAATACAGTTGATCAGGGGATGAAAATTGTCATGGGTTCTGCAAGATCTATGGGAATTGAGGTTACAAACTAGGTTATGGGAAAAAGACTAAAAAAAATATTTGAAGAAAATTCATTTGATTCCTTATATGCAGTTGATGAAGGTGCTGATCTAGCCATCAATACATCAACAGCAAAGTTTCAAGAAACTATTGATATATGTATAAACTTAAATATTGATCCTAAAAAAGGCGATCAGAACGTTAGAGGCAAAATGAGCCTTCCTATGAGTCTAGGTAAAACTGTGAAAGTATGTGTTATTGCAAAAGAAGAAAAACATCAAGAAGCCAAAGACGCTGGCGCAGACATAGTAGGTGGAGATGATCTAGTAGAAAAAATTGAAGGTGGTTTTTTAGATTTTGATAGATGTATATCAACTCCTGATATGATGCCAAAGGTTGGTAAGCTCGGAAAAGTATTAGGTCCCAGAAACTTAATGCCGAATCCAAAATTAGGAAGCGTTACAAATGATATTGTAAAAGCAGTTGAAGGTGCAAAGGCTGGAGAGATTGAGTACAAAAATAATGATACTCTTGTTCAAGCCGGTATTGCTAAATCAAATTTTTCAAAAGAAGATTTAGTGACAAATGTTAAGTTTTTTGTTGAGGTGATAAATAAGGAAAGACCTAGTGGAGTAAAAGGTGAGTTTATTAAAAAAGTTTCTATTAGTCCTACGATGGGACCAGGAATTAACATTGATTTAAATTCGGTTATTAGTTAATTAATATGAAAAGAGAAGCTAAAAAAGAATTCGTAGAAAATATTAAGAGTATTGTTAACGAAAACAATCTAATTCTTGTTTTTCATTATCGTGGTCTCTCAATGAGTGAAATGAGTGATTTAAGAGTTCAATCCTTTAATTCAGGTTCAAATATAAGAGTTACCAAAAATAGACTCGCTAAAATTGCATTAGCTGATACAGACAAATCTGAGCTCTCAGATTTATTTGAAGGCCCTACTGCAATTGCATATTCAAATGATCCAGTCAATTTAACTAAACTGGTGACTAATTTTGCCAAGAATAACAGTAAGTTAGTTCTAGTTGGTGGAATCATGGACAAAGAGATATTAAGTGTTGAAAAAATTGAAATTTTATCTAAATTGCCATCACTCGACGAGGCTAGAGCACAATTAATAGGACTTTTAAATACACCAGCGCAAAGAATAGCAGGAATACTATCTGTACCTTCTGGAAATCTTGCAAGAGTATTTAATGCATACGGACAACAGTAATTAGTTAAGAAAAGGAAAATAAAAATGGCTGATCTTGAACAAATCGTAAATCAATTATCTGATCTAACAGTAATTGAGGCTGCTGAACTATCAAAACTTTTAGAAGATAAATGGGGAGTATCCGCTGCTGCACCTGTAGCTGTTGCCGCTGCTGGTGGCGCACCTGCTGGAGAAGCTGCTGCAGAAGAAAAAGATGATTTCACTATTGTACTTGCTGCTGCAGGTGACAAGAAAATCAACGTTATTAAGGAAGTTAGAACAATTACTGGTCTGGGTTTAAAAGAAGCAAAAGATTTAGTTGAAGGAGCACCAAAAGAACTTAAGACTGGTGTTTCAAAAGACGATGCTAATGCTTTCAAAGAAAAACTTGAAGCAGCTGGCGCAACTGTAGAACTTAAATAACTTAAGAAAATTTTTTTCAATGGTTTGTTTTTTAGCAAACTATTTTAGGGCGAGTATATATTAATGGTTAATACACTATCTTTTACTGATAAAAAAAGAGTTAGAAAAAACTTTGGTAAGTTAAAAGAAGTATCAAAATTTCCCAATTTAATAGAAATTCAAAAAAACTCATACGATGAGTTTCTTCTTGAAAATGAAAACTCCTCAAGTCGTGAAGACAAAGGACTGCAAAAGGTATTTAAAAGTGTTTTTCCTTTAGAAGATTTTTCGGGCTCTGCAAGAATTGAATTTATAGATTATAACTTTCAGAAACCTAAGTTTGACGTTGATGAATGTCGTCAAAGAGACAAGACTTATGCCGCTCCATTAAATGTGAAGTTAAGACTTATTGTTTTTGATATCGATGAAGAAACTGAAACTAGAACTGTAAAAGATATTAAAGAACAAGAAATTTACTTATGTGATTTACCCTTGATGACTGAAAAGGGAACTTTTATCACTAACGGCACTGAAAGAGTTGTAGTTAGTCAAATGCACAGAAGTCCAGGTGTATTTTTTGACCATGATAACGGAAAGACTCATTCAAGTGGGAAATTACTTTTTGGTGCTAGAGTAATACCTTATCGCGGTTCTTGGTTAGATATAGAATTTGATCACAAAGATATTCTATATTGTAGAATTGATAGAAAAAAGAAAATATTAGTTACATCTTTTCTAATGTCCATGGGTATTAAAAGAGATGAAATTCTTAAACTATTTTATAACATTGAAGAATTTTCAATTGATAAAAAATCAAACAAATGGAAAGTATCTTTCAATCCTAAAAACATAAAAACTGGTAAACTGCAAAAGAATCTAATTAATGCATCTGATGGAAAGGTTGCAATTAAACAGGGTACTAAGATCAATCCCGCAATAGCTCAAAAACTATTTAAAGATGGGTTAAAAAATATTTTAATTGAGGAAGATGATTTAATTGGAAAATTTATTGCAGAAGATCTCATTAACGAGACTACTGGAGAAATCTATTGTGAAGCATCAGATGAAATAACACCTGAATTATTAGAAAAATTTCAAGAACTTAAAGTAACTAAGCTTCCTATACTTGAGGTTGATGGTATTAATGTTGGTTCATTTATTAGAGACACACTAAGACTAGATAAAAATCTAACTCCAGAAGATGCGGTCGTAGAAATTTATAAGGTTTTAAGACCAGGAGAGCCACCAAATTTAGAAGCCGCTTTTGATGTATTCAATTCATTATTCTTCAAAACAGATAAATATGATCTATCTGATGTAGGAAGAGTAAAAATGAATTACAGACTTTCTCTTGATTGCCCTGATACGACGACTGTTTTAAGAAGTGAAGATGTAATTTCTGTCATACAAATGGTTACGGACTTAAGAACAGGCAAGGGAGAAGTTGATGATATTGATCACTTAGGAAATAGAAGAGTAAGATCAGTAGGCGAACTAGTCGAAAACCAATTCAGAATGGGATTGGTGAGAATGGAAAGATCTATTAAAGAAAGAATGAACTCTCTTGAAGTAGATGCATCAACGCCTCAGGATATTATCAACGCAAAGCCTCTTGTAGCTTCATTAAAAGAATTTTTTGGAACATCGCAGCTTTCACAGTTTATGGATCAAACAAATCCACTTGCTGAGATAACTCATAAAAGAAGGCTATCTGCTCTAGGACCAGGCGGTTTGAGTAGAGAAAGAGCTGGATTTGAAGTCAGGGATGTTCACCCAACTCATTATGGAAGGATCTGTCCTATTGAAACTCCAGAAGGACCAAATATTGGACTTATAAACAGCTTGGCCTCACATGCCAGAGTGAACAAGTATGGGTTTATTGAGAGCCCATATAGAAAAGTGGTTAATGGTAAAGTTACAGATGAAATAGAATATTTGCCTGCGATGGAAGAGTCAAACTTCACAATTGCTCAGGCTAACTCAATTATTAATTCCAAGGGGATGTTTGAAACAAAACTAGTTTCTTGCCGAAGAGATGGAGATTTTGTAATGACAAATTCTGAGGAAATTGACTTTATGGATGTTTCACCTAAACAAGTTGTTTCATGTGCAGCATCTCTAATACCATTCTTAGAAAACGATGATGCAAACAGAGCCTTAATGGGCAGCAATATGATGCGTCAGGCAGTACCATTAATTCAAGCTGAGTCACCTCTAGTAGGAACAGGTGTAGAAAAAACAGTAGCTATTGACTCAGGGGTTACAATTATCGCCAAAAGAGACGGTATTGTTGATAAGATTGATGGCAAAAGAATTGTTGTAAGAGTTACAAAAAATATTAGCTCTACTGAGTCTGGTGTAGATATCTACACTCTTCAAAAGTTTCAAAGATCAAATCAGAGCACATGTATAAATCAAAGACCGCTTGTAAAGGTTGGAGATAAAGTTTCACAAGGGGATATTATTGCAGATGGCCCATCAACTCATTTAGGTGAATTGGGCTTAGGAAGAAATGTTGTGGTAGCATTTATGCCTTGGAGAGGCTATAACTTTGAGGATTCAATTTTAATTTCAGAAAAAATAGTTCAAGAAGATAAGTTCACTTCAATTCATATTGAAGAATTTGAAGTTATGTCTCGAGATACAAAGCTTGGGTCTGAAGAAATTACAAGAGATATTCCAAATGTAGGCGATGAAATGCTCTCTAATTTGGATGAAGCTGGCATTGTATATGTTGGAGCTGATGTTAGCCCGGGAGATATTTTAGTTGGTAAAGTTACACCTAAAGGAGAAAGCCCCGTAACCCCTGAAGAAAAATTATTAAGAGCTATATTTGGTGAAAAATCTACTGATGTTAAAGACACTTCATTGAGATTACCACCGGGATCTGATGGCACGATAGTTGATGTAAAAGTATTTAATAGATATGGAATTGAAAAAGATGATAGGGCACTTGCAATAGAACGTGAGGAAATTGAAAAGCTTGCTGATGACAGAGAGGCTGAGTTAGGGATTTTAAATAGGAACACTAAAACAAGACTTATCACCCTGATTGATAGTAAAAGTGTTATAAGTACACCCGAAGATATTGAGAAAAAGTCTACATTTAATAAAAGTGATTTAGAAAACTCAAAACTAGATAGTATATGGAAAATTGAGCTTCAAAAAGACAACGATAAAGAACAGATTTCTAATTTAAGAAAACAGTATGAAGTAACACGAACTAATATACAGAGCACATTTGATAATAAAGTTGATAAGGTACAGCGTGGAGATGAGTTGTTACCGGGTGTTATGAAAATGGTAAAAGTTTTTGTTGCCGTTAAGAGAAAACTTCAGCCTGGCGACAAGATGGCTGGAAGACACGGGAATAAAGGGGTTATAAGTAAAATTAATCCTGTAGAAGACATGCCCTATTTAGAAGATGGCAGAACTGTTGATATTGTATTAAATCCACTTGGTGTTCCAAGTCGAATGAATGTTGGCCAAATTCTTGAAACACATCTTGGTTGGGCGTGTAAAGGTATTGGAGATATGATTAATAAGTCTCTTATAAAATATAAGCAGAACAATGATCAAAAAAGTTTTGATGAAAGCCTTAAAAAAGTTTATGGACCTGATCAATACGATAATGAAATATCGAAATTGACTTCTCCAGAAAAGATTGAGCTAGTACAAAACCTTACAAATGGAGTTCCAATAAAGACACCAGTTTTTGATGGTGCTTTGGAGTCAGAAATTACAACTATGTTAGAGGATGCTGGTTTTGATAAGAGTGGGCAAACTGATCTGTGGGATGGAAGATCTGGTGAAAAATTTGAGAGAAAAGTTACAGTAGGTGTGATTTATATGCTTAAATTGCATCATTTAGTTGATGATAAAATTCATGCTAGATCTATTGGACCATATAGTCTTGTTACTCAACAACCTCTTGGTGGAAAAGCTCAATTTGGTGGCCAAAGATTTGGAGAAATGGAAGTTTGGGCGCTCGAAGCTTATGGAGCAGCTTATACTCTTCAAGAAATCTTAACTGTTAAATCTGATGATGTTGCCGGTAGAACAAAGGTTTATGAAACTATAATTCGTGGCGAAGATGTATTCCAATCTGGAACACCTGAGTCATTTAATGTTTTAATGAAAGAAATAAGATCTCTTGGTTTAAATATAGAATTATCAAATCTAAATTAGAAAGTAGATAGTAAATATATGTCACAATCTTTAATGAATATTTTTAACCCTACAGCTTCAAGGGATGATTTTAATCAAATTAAAATTGCGATAGCAAGTCCTGAAAGAATTCTTTCTTGGTCATATGGTGATATTAAGAAACCTGAGACAATTAATTATAGAACTTTTAAGCCTGAGCGAGATGGCTTATTTTGCGCAAGAATATTTGGACCCGTGAAAGATTACGAGTGTCTTTGTGGAAAATATAAAAGGATGAAATTTAAGGGTATTATTTGTGAAAAATGTGGAGTTGAGGTTACTAAAAAAGATGTAAGAAGAGAACGAATGGGTCATATTCAATTGGCTGCACCTGTTGCGCATATTTGGTTTCTAAAGTCCTTACCAAGTAGAATAGCCTTAATGATGGATATGAAGCTTAAAGATTTAGAGAAGGTCCTCTACTTTGAGAAATTCATGGTAACAGAGCCTGGTCTAACTCCATTAGAGCAGAATCAATTGCTTGATGAAGAGGAATTAGAAGCAGCAAAAGAAGAATATGGTGAAGATGGATTTTCTGCTGGTATTGGCGCCGAAGCTGTAAGAAAGGTATTAGAAAGAATTGTTCTAGTCGATGAACTAGAGGCTCTTAAGAACAAGTTAGAAGGAACCAAAGCGGTTGCGCTCTCAGAAAAACTTGTAAAACGAATAAAGATATTTGAAGCATTTATCTCTTCTGGAAATAGGCCTGAATGGATGATACTCACATGCATACCGGTTATTCCACCTGAATTAAGACCACTTGTTCCACTTGATGGTGGAAGATTTGCATCTTCAGATCTTAATGACTTATACAGAAGAGTAATAAATAGAAACAATCGATTATCTCGACTAATGGAACTAAGAGCTCCTGATATCATTATCAGAAATGAGAAGAGAATGCTTCAAGAGTCTGTTGATGCGCTTTTTGACAATGGAAGAAGAGGAAGAGTGATTACTGGTACCAATAAAAGACCTTTAAAATCTCTAGCTGAAATGTTGAAAGGTAAACAAGGTAGGTTCAGACAGAATCTTCTGGGGAAACGAGTAGATTATTCTGGTAGATCAGTGATTGTGGTGGGGCCTGAGTTAAAACTTCACCAATGTGGACTTCCAAAGAAAATGGCAATTGAATTATTTAAACCATTTATTTATGCAAGATTAGAGGCACTTGGTCTGGCTACTACTTTAAAGCAAGCAAAAAAAATGGTTGAAAAAGAAAGACCAGAGGTTTGGGATGTTCTTGATAGAGTTATTAGAGAGCATCCAGTAATTTTAAATAGAGCGCCTACACTGCACCGTCTAGGAGTACAAGCATTTGAACCAATTCTTATTGAGGGAAAAGCTATTCAATTACACCCATTGGTATGTACCGCATTCAACGCAGACTTCGATGGCGACCAAATGGCTGTACATGTACCTCTTAGTTTAGAAGCTCAATTAGAGGCAAGAGTTCTAATGATGTCTACAAATAATATTCTTAACCCTGCTAATGGAAAACCTGTAATTGTTCCAAGTCAGGATATTGTTTTGGGCATATACTATGTTTCTCAAGAAAAGGAAAATGAGCCAGGTGAAGGATCAGTTTATAAAGACTTTAATGAAATTGAACAAGCGCTTGAAAACAAAGCTGTTACCCTTCATGCCAAAGTTAAAGCCAGGATTAGCGTTTTGAATTCTGAAGGAGTTGCAGAAAATAAAAGAGTAGATACAACTCCAGGAAGAATGATGCTTTGGAATTTACTTCCTAGACATAAAGATCTTGATCACAAACTCATTAATCGTCTTATTACAAAAAAAGAATTATCTCAGCTAATTGATATTGTTTATAGATATTGTGGACAAAAAGAAACGGTCCTATTTGCTGATCAAATTAAGGCGCTAGGATTCAACTATGCTTACAAAGCGGGAATATCATTTGGAAAAGATGATATGATAATTCCATCATCAAAAGATAACCTAGTTGATGAAACTACTCTACAGGTTGAAAAGTATGAAAAGCAATATAATGATGGATTAATAACAAATAGAGAAAAATATAATAAAGTTATTGATGCTTGGGCAAAATGTACTGATAAGGTTGCTCAGGAAATGATGAACGAAATCTCGTCAGTTAAAATTGACGAAGAGTCGAAAAGGGAAAAGCCGATAAATTCAATTTACATGATGGCTAATTCTGGGGCCAGGGGATCTGCAGCTCAAATGAAACAACTTTCTGGTATGCGTGGACTTATGGCTAAGCCATCAGGAGATATCATCGAGACTCCTATAATTTCAAATTTTAAGGAAGGGCTTAATGTACTTGAGTACTTTAATTCAACTCACGGTGCAAGAAAAGGTCTTGCTGATACTGCTCTTAAAACGGCTAACTCTGGATACTTAACAAGAAGACTATGTGATGTAGCACAAGATTGTACTATTACAGAAGAGGACTGTGGAACTATAAATGGAGTTTGGGCGTCAGATGTTGTTGAAGGTGGTGAAGTAATTGTTTCAATTTCTGATAGGATTCTTGGTAGATTCTTACAAGAAAATTTAAAACACCCTATTACTAGTGAAGTGATTGGAAGTAAAGATGACTATATTGATGAGGGTCTGGCTGACAAAATTGAATCAGCTGGCATACAGAAAGTCTATATTAGGTCAGCTTTAACTTGTGACTCAAAGCGTGGTATGTGCGTTAAGTGTTACGGTAGAGATTTAGCGAGAGGTTTCTTGGTTAATATTGGTGAGGCAGTTGGGATGATTGCTGCTCAATCAATTGGTGAACCTGGTACTCAATTGACAATGAGAACGTTCCATATTGGTGGAGCAGCGCAGATTAATGACCAGTCATTTATCGAAATTAACACTGATGGAATATTTAAAATACTGAATAAAAATACTGTTGAAGACTCTAATAATAATCTGATTGTAATGGGTCGAAATTGTGAAGTTGCGATTCAAGATGAAAATGGTAGAGAATTAGCTAATTACAAAGTACCTTATGGTACTAAAATATTAGTTAATGAAGACTCAGAGGTCAAAGCTGGAACAAAAATTTGTGAATGGGATCCATTTACCAACCCTGTTATTTCTGAAAAATCTGGTTTTGCCAATTATGTTGATATGGAAGAAGGCATTTCATTAATTGAAGAAACTGAAGAACAAACGGGCCTTACTTATACAAAAGTTAAAGATTGGAAATCTGACGCAAAAGGCGCAGATCTTAAACCGAGAATAACTTTACGTGATTCAAAAGGTGAAGTTATACTTTTAGCAAACGATAATGAAGCACGTTATTTCCTTCCTCCTGACTCAATTCTTTCAGTTGCAGATGGTGCTGAAGTGCATGCGGGTGATATTTTGGCAAGGACTCCAAAAGCAGGTACAAAAAATAAAGATATTACAGGTGGACTTCCTCGTGTAGCAGAATTATTTGAAGCTAGAAAACCAAAAGACCTTGCAATTATTGCTGAGTGCTCAGGTATTATCTCTTTTGGAAAAGATATTAGAGGTAAACAAAAAGTAATAGTTACACCTGAGGATGGAGCAGATCCAGTTGAATTTTTAATTCCTAAAGGTAAACATATTTCCTATCAAGAGGGTGAGAAAATTGAAAAAGGAGATTATTTATTAGCTGGTAACCCTGATCCACACGATATATTAGAAATTCTTGGTATTGAAGCTCTCGCTGATTACTTAATTAATGAGGTACAAGATGTGTATCGTTTACAAGGTGTTTTGATTAATGATAAACATATTGAAGTTCTCTGTCGTCAAATGCTTCAAAAAATTCATGTTGTAGACTCAGGTGATAGTAACTTCTTGTCAAGTGAGGAAATTGATCGTTATGAATTCTTAACAGTTAATGAACAACTTAAGTCTGAAGGAAAAAAAGAAGCCTTAGGTAAACCAGTTCTGCTTGGTATAACAAAGGCATCTCTACTGACAAGATCATTTATTTCAGCGGCATCATTTCAAGAAACAACAAGGATTCTTACAGATGCTTCTATAAAAGGCAAAGTTGACAGACTGGAAGGTTTAAAAGAAAATGTTATTGTAGGAAGATTAATACCAGCTGGAACAGGTAGAACATTTGCTCAAATAGAAAATAAGGCTAAAAACCTCGATAAAGAGGCTAAATTGGAAATTGAGGCTATGCAGGCTCAAAAGGATGCGGAATCTGCAGAAATACAGGAAAATTCTCAATAAATTCTATTGACGTTAGTCCTCGATTAAGTATATTACGGCAATCTTAAATAGTAGGCGGTAGAGAGATCTAAACGCTACTTTTTATAAAGTTTTTAATAATTGTTTTTTGATTTAACTAGGAGTCAAGTTATGCCGACTATTAGTCAGCTAATAAGAAAACCTCGAACTAAAGTTCTTAAGAGAAATAAAGTTCCAGCGCTAAAAGGTAATCCTCAAAAAAGAGGAGTATGTACTAGAGTTTATACAACGACTCCAAAGAAGCCAAACTCAGCATTAAGAAAAGTTGCAAGGGTAAGACTAACGAATGGTTTTGAAGTAACTAGTTATATTGGTGGAGAGGGACATAACCTGCAAGAACACTCTGTCATCTTGATAAGAGGTGGAAGAGTTAAAGATTTACCTGGAGTTCGTTACCATACTGTCAGAGGTGTCCTCGATACTCAAGGTGTCGGCGAAAGAAAACAACGTAGATCGCATTATGGTGCGAAGAGACCTAAATAAAAATGTCACGAAGAAGAAAAGCACAAATTAGAGACGTTCTTCCTGACCCAGTCCATAACAGTACTGTATTAACCAAATTTACAAATGCAATCATGCTTGATGGCAAAAAAGCTGTCGCTGAGTCTCTCATAAATAGATCTTTTACTGATATACAATCTAAAACTGGCGAGTCTCCCATTAGTATTTTTACTAAAGCAATTGACAATGTTAAGCCTTTGGTTGAAGTAAGATCAAGAAGAGTTGGTGGAGCTACATACCAAGTTCCAGTTGAAGTTAGAAATGTAAGAGCTCAAGCTTTAGCAATAAGATGGATTGTTAACGCTATTCGTGGTCGTAAAGAAAAAAGTATGGTCGACAAGTTGTCAGCTGAACTGATAGATGCAGCAAATAATCGAGGCTCATCAATTAAAAAAAGAGAAGATACTCATAAAATGGCGGAAGCTAACAAGGCTTTTGCACACTTTAGATGGTAGAATAATATGAGTAGAGAATATCCTTTAAATAAATATAGAAACATTGGCATCATGGCTCATATTGATGCTGGAAAAACAACCACTACTGAAAGAATTCTCTATTACACGGGAAAAAGCCATAAGATTGGAGAGGTGCATGATGGTGCGGCCACAATGGATTGGATGGAACAAGAGCAGGAACGGGGTATTACAATTACCTCTGCTGCAACTACTTGTTTTTGGAATGATCATAGAATTAATATAATTGATACTCCGGGACACGTTGACTTTACAATTGAAGTTGAAAGATCTCTTAGAGTACTCGATGGAGCTGTTGCAGTCTTTGACGGTGTTGCAGGCGTTGAACCTCAAACAGAAACAGTCTGGAGACAAGCAAATAGATACAATGTTCCTCGAATGTGTTTCATTAACAAAATGGATAGAACAGGTGCTGATTTTTATAAATGCTTAGACATGATTAAGGATAGATTGCAGGCTAACGCCTTAGTTTTACAAATACCATACGGAAGTGAAGCTGATCTTAAAGGTGTTGTAGACTTAGTAAAAAATAAAGCAATAGTTTGGGAGAATGAGGATTTAGGGGCAAATTTCAATTATGTTGATATCCCAGATGAGTTAAAGGAAACTGCTGCAAAATTTAGAACAGAAATGGTTGAAATGGCAGTTGAGCAGGATGAAGCTGTCCTAGAGAAGTATCTTGATGGTGAAGAACCGGATGAAGAGACATTAAATAGATGTATACGAATAGGAACAATTAATTTTGCATTCGTTCCGATCCTTACAGGAAGCGCATTTAAAAATAAAGGTGTTCAACCACTTTTAGATGCAGTTGTTAATTTTATGCCTGATCCAAGTGAAGTACAGCAAGCTACTGGGTTTGCTCCGGGAAAAGAGGATGAAGAAATAATTAGAAATGCATCTGATGACGAACCTTTTTCAGCATTAGCTTTTAAAGTTGCAAATGACCCGTTCGTTGGATCATTAACATTTGCAAGAATTTATTCAGGAAAATTAGAAACTGGAACAACAATTTTAAATTCAGTAAAGGATGATAAGGAACGTATCGGTAGAATGCTTTTAATGCATGCAAATAATAGAGAAGATATTAAAGTTGCGTATGCAGGAGATATAGTTGCCATTGCTGGCCTTAAGGACACAATAACTGGTGAAACACTATCTGATTCCAACAAACCAATTGTACTTGAGTCAATGGATTTTCCGGATCCTGTAATCGAAATAGCTGTTGAACCCAAAACAAAAGCCGATCAAGAAAAAATGGGTGAGGCTTTAGCTAGATTAGCAAAAGAAGATCCATCTTTTAGAGTCTCTTCAGATGATGAGTCGGGTCAAACTGTTATTAAAGGAATGGGAGAACTTCATCTCGATATTATTGTAGATAGAATGAAAAGAGAATTTAATGTTGAGGCTAATGTGGGTGCTCCTCAAGTAGCTTATAGAGAAACAATTTCTAAAGAAGTTGAGGTCACTTATACTCACAAAAAACAAAGTGGTGGCGCTGGTCAATTTGCAGAAGTAAAAATGATTGTTGAAGGTGGAGAGCCTGGTAGCGGAAGAATATTTGAAGATAAAATTAAGGGTGGAAATATACCTAAGGAATATATTCCAGGTGTTGAAAAAGGCGTTGAAGGAGTAGCTGATACAGGCGTAATCGCTGGTTTTCCAATAATTGATTATAAAGTCACACTAATTGATGGCAAATATCATGATGTTGACTCAAGTAGTCTAGCTTTTGAAATTGCTGGTCGAATGGGATTTAAAGATGCGTGCACTAAAGCAAACCCAAAACTTTTAGAGCCTGTAATGCGTGTTGAGGTTGTTACTCCAGATGATTTTATGGGAGATGTAATAGGAGATTTAAGTAGTAGAAGAGCACAGGTTAGTGGAAGCGAAGCAAGAGGAAACACGACTACAGTTAGTGCAATGGTACCGCTTGCAAATATGTTTGGCTACATCAATACATTACGATCAATGACACAAGGAAGGGCACAATATTCAATGTTTTTTGATCACTATGAGCAAGTGCCACAAAATGTACAAGATGAGGTAAAAGCAAAATTTGCTTAGAAAATTTATGGATAATCAAAATATAAAAATAAGACTTAAAGCTTTTGATCACGGTGTCCTGGATCAGTCTTCAGTAGAGATTGTTAATACCGCTAAGAGGACAGGGGCTATTGTTAAAGGTCCAATTCCTTTACCTACAAATAATGAAGTATTTACCGTACTAAGATCTCCACATGTTAACAAAAAAAGTAGGGAACAATTTGAAATCAGAACTCATAAACGTCTCATTGAAATTGTTGATCCAACACCCCAAACAGTTGATGCACTTATGAAACTAGATTTAGCTTCAGGTGTTGATGTAGAAATAAAGTTATAATCATGAGACCAGGTATAATCGCAAAAAAAATAGGTATGAGTAACTTTTATACTCCTAATGGTTTAAATATCCCTGTTACCATTTTACATGTTGATGACTGTAAGGTCATAGAAAGAACTGAAAAGTCAGAATTAGATACTGATAAAATACTGCTCGGTGCTTGTGAAATAAAAAAGGATAAGAAAACAAATAAAGCTACCAAAGGTTTCTTTAAAAAGAAATCTTCAGTACCCTTTAAATACATCAGAGAATTCTCTATTGATAAAGAAGCTGAGGTCAAAGCAGGCGATAGCTTGAAAGTTGATCATTTCCAAGAAGGACAGTTTATTGATGTTTCAGGATTTTCTAAGGGAAAAGGATTTGCAGGCGCTATGAAAAGACATAATTTTAGTGGAATGAGAGCTACTCATGGTGTTTCAATATCTCATAGAGCCCATGGCTCTACCGGCCAATGTCAAGATCCAGGTAAAGTATTTAAGGGAAAAAAAATGGCAGGACATTTAGGTGATGAACACAAAACATCGCAAAGCTTGCAAGTTGTGAAAGTTGACACAAAAAATAATATTATTTGTGTAAAAGGATCTACACCAGGAGCAAGAGGAGCATGGTTAGTTGTAGAAGACTCAATAAAGCAAAGGTCAGTCAAAGATTTCGATATAAAAATTCCAGTGGACTCAAAGAAAAAGAAATAGATGAATATTGATACTTTTAAAATAAATGGCGAAAAATCTGGATCAATAGATCTATCAGATAATATTTTTGCACTAGATCCAAACTTAGAAATCATCAGTACACTAGTTGATTGGCACAAATCAAATGTAATTCAGTCAAGGCCTACAACTAAAAACAGATCTGAAGTAAAGGGCACTACTCAAAAATATGGAAGACAAAAGGGTGGTGGAGGAGCAAGGCATGGCTCAAAAAAAGCAAATATTTTCAGAAGTGGTGGAATGGCACACAATCTTAGAGGAAAAAGATCAAGCCAAAGTCTATCAAAAAAATTTAAATCCCTAGCTCTTAAACATGTTTTATCTTCAAAATTAAAAAACAATGAGATTGTAGTTTTTGATGATTTTAAAATGACTGAAATTAAAACAAAGAATATCAAAAATGTATTTGATAAATTGAATATCAAGTCTGCCCTTGTGATTGAGGCTCAAAATCATGACGAGAACTTTATTCTTTCTTCAAGAAATATTAAATCTATAAAATATTCAAATACGTTAGGAGTAAATGCGATTGATATTTTAAAGTATGAAAAATTTGTGATGAGTAAAGAGGCTGTAAGTGAAATAGAAAAGAGATTGGCAGAATAGTGAGTAATATAAAAAATTATCGAACTATCCTAAAACCTATCGTCACTGAAAAGTCATCATTAGGTTCAGAGTATAATCAGGTTACATTTCAAGTCGCAAATGAGTCTTCGAAAAAAGAAATTAAAGAAGCTATAGAAAATATTTTTAAAGTTAAGGTTAAAAAAGTAAATACACTCATTGTAAAAGGTAAGAGAAAAGCTTTTAGAGGTACTATAGGTAGAAGATCTAATTATAAAAAAGCCTTCATCACACTTGAAGATGGTCAAACAATCGATATCAACGCAGGAATTTAATAATGGCACTTAAGAAGTTTAAACCAAATACCCCAGGAACTAGAGGCCTTACTCTAATAGACAAAACTGGTCTATGGAAAGGTAAACCAAAAAAATCGTTAACTGCTGGGCTCTCTAAAAAAGGTGGAAGAAATAATACTGGACGTATCACGATGAGAAGAAAAGGCGGTGGTCATAAGAGTAAGTATAGATTAATTGACTTTAAGAGATCCAAGCAAGATGTTTCAGCGATTGTTGAGAGAATCGAATATGATCCAAACCGCTCAGCTTATATAGCTCTTATCAAATACGAAGATAGTACATTTTCTTATATTTTAGCTCCTAAAGATTTGAATGTCGGAGATACAGTAATTTCGTCCAATAAAGCAGAAATCAAAACAGGTAATTGTATGCCAATGTCTATAATTCCTGTTGGAATAGATATACACAATGTTGAACTTAATGTTGGAGGTGGTGCACAGCTTGCCAGAGCTGCAGGATCTTCAACACAAATAGTGGGCAAATCTGATGGCTATGTTGTTGTTAAATTGCCTTCAGGTGAGCAAAGAAAAGTAAGAGAAGAATGCAAAGCAACTATTGGAGTTTTATCAAATATAGATAATAAGAATAAAAAACTTGGGAAAGCTGGAAGAAATCGATGGCTTGGAATTAGACCGTCCGTCAGAGGAGTTGCGATGAATCCAATTGATCACCCTCACGGAGGTGGTGAAGGAAAAACTTCAGGTGGAAGGCATCCCGTAACTCCATGGGGAAAGAAGACTAAAGGTCTTAAAACAAGAAATAATAAAAGAACTGATAAATTTATTATAAAAAGAAAGACCGATAAAAAAGCGAGGATAGAGGTTTAATATGGCAAGATCTATATGGAAAGGTCCATTTGTTGATAGTCATTTATTAAAGAAAGCTAAAGCTTCAGCTGAGGCAGGAAGAAATGATGTGATCAAAACATGGTCTAGAAGATCTACAATCCTCCCAGAATTTGTTGGTCTTAGTTTTGCAGTACATAACGGAAAAAGATTTATACCTGTAAATGTATCAGAAGATATGGTTGGGCATAAATTTGGAGAATTTTCTCCTACTAGAACATTTCACGGCCATACGGCAGATAAAAAGACGAAAAAATAATGAAGCATTTAAATAGAAAAGATAACGAAGCTTACGCTGTTGCAAAAAATATGAGAGTTAGTCCATCCAAAGCTAATCTTGTACTTGAAATGATACGTGGCAAGAAAGCATCGGATGCGATTAATGTTCTTAAGTTCTCGAACAGGGCTATAGCGAAAGACATTGGAAAGGTTCTGAATAGTGCTGTTGCTAACGCTGAAAATAATCATCAGTTAGATATAGATATTCTAAAAGTAAGCGAGGCATATTGCGGTAAGGGTATGGTCATGAAGAGATGGAGAGCAAGAGCTAAAGGTAGACCAGGAAGAATTCAAAAGTTTTTAACTAATATCACTATAAAACTCTCAGAAGAGCAAAAAGATAGTAAGGGAAAAGAGTAATCATGGGTCAGAAAGTAAATCCAATTGGTCTAAGGCTGATTTTAAATAAAAAATGGCAATCGAGATGGTTTGCAAATAGAAGAGATTTTGGAAATTATCTTCAAGAAGATTTAAAGATTAGAGCTTATATCAAAAAGAAATTAAAAAATTGTGCGGTTGCGAAAATTCAAATTGAAAGACCTGCTAAAAAAGCTCAAGTCACAATATATTCATCAAGACCAGGTTTAATAATTGGTAAAAAAGGTAGTGATATCGAAAAACTTAAAAGAAAAATTTCAGAGTTTACTTCTGATGAAGTTTCTATCAACTTAGTTGAAATTAGAAAACCTGAAGTTGAAGCTCAATTGATAGCGGACAATATAGCAGAACAACTTGAAAGACGTGTGTCATTTAGAAGAGCAATGAAAAGGTCCGTTCAGTCAGCAATGAGATTAGGCGCTGATGGAATAAGAGTTAATTGTGGAGGAAGACTCGGTGGAACTGAAATTGCAAGAACAGAATGGTACAGGGAAGGTAGAGTTCCACTTCATACATTTAGAGCTAATATAGATTATGCAGAATCTACTGCAGCTACTACTTATGGAGCATGTGGAATAAAAGTATGGATTTACAAAGGGGATATTGATGATAACGCGCCACATGAGTCTGAAAATAATCCAAATAAATTAGGATAAGAAATGTTACAGCCAAAGAAAACAAAATTTAGAAAAGCTCACAAAGGTAGAATTAAAGGAGTTGCGACGTCTGCAACTACATTAAACTATGGTACTTTTGGTCTTAAGGCCCTAGAAGCCGATAGAATTACTGCTCGTCAAATAGAGGCTGCAAGGGTAGCTATGACAAGATTTATGAAAAGAGCTGGAAGAGTTTGGGTAAGGATTTTCCCTGATGTGCCTGTATCAAAAAAACCTGTTGAAGTAAGAATGGGTAAGGGTAAAGGATCGCCGGAGTATTGGGCATGCAGAGTGAAACCAGGAAAAATAATGTTTGAAGTGGATGGCGTTTCTTTTGCTGTGGCAAAGGAAGCTTTTGGAAGAGCTGCTTCCAAATTACCTGTTAAGACAAAAGTAGTAGAACAATTGGTGAAGTAAAAAATGAAGACTGAAGAAATTAGAAAAAAAACAGTTGATCAGCTTAATATAGAGCTTGAAAATTTATATAAGGAATCTTTTAATTTAAGATTTCAAAAATCCTCTGGTCAATTAGAAAATACTTCGAGGGTATCTAAAGTGAGAAAGTTAATAGCTCGTATTCAAACGATTAAAAACGAGAAGGTTAAAGAGAATTAAATTATGCCAAAAAGAATATTACAAGGCACTGTTCTTAGCGATAAACAAGACAAAACTATAACTGTTCTTGTAGAGAGAAAGTTCAGGCACCCAGTTTTAAAGAAGGTTATTAAAAGATCGAAGAAATACAGCGCTCATGACGCTGATAATAAATGTAATATTGGTGACAAAGTAAAAATTATGGAGTCCAAACCAATATCAAAATTAAAAAGATGGGTTGTTATTGAATAATGATACAGACTGAGTCAAGATTAAACATAGCTGATAACTCAGGAGCCAAGGAAGTCCTTTGTATAAAGGTCTTAGGGGGCTCTAAACGAAAATATGCATCAGTAGGAGATACAATTGTTGTAACAATCAAGGAAGCTATGCCTAGAGGTAAAGTTAAAAAGGGAACTGTTCACAAAGCTGTCATAGTTAGGACTAGAAAAGAACTTAAAAGACCTGATGGAAGTACAATTAAATTTGATACTAATGCTGCAGTTCTAATTAATGCTCAAGGAGAGCCTGTTGGTACAAGAATATTTGGTCCAGTTTGTCGTGAATTAAGATCAAGAAATCAAATGAAAATTATATCATTAGCTCCGGAGGTTCTGTAGTGGCTCAAAGAATAAAAAAAGGTGATCGTGTGTTTGTAAATTCTGGAAAAGACTCAGGAAAAATTGGTGAGGTTATTAAGATTCAGGGCCTAAAGGCGATTGTTAAGGATGTCAATGTATCAAAAAAGCATCAGAAGCAAGACCAAAACAGTCAAGGTGGGATTGTAAATAAAGAAATGCCAATTGCGATTGATAACCTTATGCCATTAAATAAAAAAGATAATAAACCAACTAGAGTTCAGTTTAAAATTCTTAAAGATAATAAAAAGGTCAGAATAGCTGCAAATTCAGGAGATCAGATTGATGGATAGTTCTATGCCAAGAGTCAAAGATAAATATCTGAATGAGGTTGTTCCTCATCTAAAAGAAAAGCTTGAAAGAGCTAATCCTATGTCTTTACCAAAGGTGATGAAGGTTTCTCTTAACATGGGTCTTAGTGAGGCTGTGGCCGACTCTAAGGTTATACAATCTGCATCAAATGATCTTGCTGCAATTTCTGGGCAGTTACCAGTTGTTACAAAAGCAAGAAAATCAATTGCGACTTATAAAATTAGAGAAGGTATGCCGTTAGGAGTAAAAGTTACCTTAAGAGGTGGTCAAATGTATGAATTTATTGATAGACTTGTCACTGTAGCTTTGCCTAGGATAAGAGACTTTAGAGGTCTTAAGCTCAATGGATTTGATGGAAAAGGTAACTACTCATTTGGTATTAAAGAAGTTACAATTTTTCCAGAAATAAATGTCGATAAGTTAGATGCAATTAGGGGCATGGATATAACTATATGTACATCCGCTAAAAATAATGATGAAGCATTAACGTTATTGAAGGCACTAAATTTTCCAATAATTATTTAATACAAGGTTTTATAATGGCAAAAAGAAGTTCGATTGAAAAAAATAAAAGAAGAATAGCGCTAGCTGCAAAAGATTTAAGTAAGCGTAAGGCATTAAAAGAGTTAATAATGAATAAGAATACGTCTATTGATGATAGATTTCAGGCACAATTGAAATTAGCTAAAATGAGAAGAAACGGTGCTCGTTCTAGAATTAGGAATCGTTGTGAACTGACAGGGAGACCAAGGGGTTTTCATAACAGAGTAAAATTATCCAGAATTGCACTAAGAGAACTAGCTTCACAAGGTCAAATACCTGGTATGAATAAATCGAGTTGGTAGGAAAGGATAGGTATGTCATTACAAGATCCATTAGCAGATTTGTTTAGTCGCATTCGAAATGCGCAACTAAGAAAGAAAAAAGTTGTAACTTCTCCTCTATCTAAGATGAGAGAAAGTATTTTAGAGGTACTAAAAAATGAAGGTTATATTAGAGGATACGCAAGAACAAAACATCCTTCGGGAAGAGAAGAGTTAGACATCGAATTAAAATATGATGAAAGCGGTCCAGTTATATCTAATATTACAAGAATTTCAAAACCCGGAAGAAGAGTTTATTCGGGTGTTGAAAGAATTCCATTTGTTCATAATGGTTTGGGTATATCAATTATTTCAACTTCTCAGGGCGTAATGTCAGATACTGATGCTAGAGAAAAGAAAATTGGTGGAGAAAAAATCTGTAGAGTATTTTAGTTATGTCAAGAGTTGGTTCTAAAGAAATAATAATTCCAGATAACGTAAAAGTATCTATTGAGGGGGGCTCTATATTTGCTGAAGGTCCCCTTGGTAAGCTTGAGACAAAACTTCACGACTTGATATCAACTGATCTTTCTGAAAACAAAATTTCTTTTTCAGTAAAAAAAGAAAGTAAACAAGCTCTTGCATTTTGGGGATTACAAAGAAATTTGGTCAACAATCTTGTTATTGGTGTTTCAACAGGCTTTTCAAAAAAGCTAGAAATGAATGGAGTAGGTTACAGAGCATCTATGAAAGGTAAAGATCTTGAGTTATTACTTGGTTTTAGTCATCCTATTATTTATCCAATTCCTGAAGGAATTAATGTAACAGTTGATAAGCAAAATAACATTGAGATTTCAGGTGCTAGTAAACAACTTGTTGGACAGGTGGCATCAGAAATTAGAGGCTTTAGAGGTCCTGAGCCCTATAAAGGTAAAGGTGTAAAATACGCTGACGAATATATTAATAGAAAAGAAGGAAAGAAAAAGTAATGCTTTCTAATGGTAAAGAAAAAAGATCTAGAAGAAATAGATATAGATTAAAAAAAGCCAATAAATCTGGCTTAAGACTATCTGTATTTAAGTCCTCAAAGCATCTTTATGCTCAAGTTATAGATGATGATAAAGGAGTCACGCTTTGTAGTGCATCTACAGTTAAAATGCCAAAAAATAAAAATTGTTGCAATATAGCTAATGCAAAGTTGATTGGTGAACAGATAGGTAAAGTTGCAGTTGATAAAGGTGTTTCTAAACTATATTTGGATCGTGGACCAAACATTTACCACGGTATCGTTAAAACAATCGCTGATACTGTAAGATCAGCTGGACTTAAATTTTAGGAATTAATATGGCTTACGCACAAAAAAATAAAGAACAAAAATCAGATTTAAAAGAAAAATTAGTTGCAATTAATCGTGTAACAAAAGTTGTTAAAGGCGGAAGAAGATTTGGTTTCGCAGCTCTAGTTGTTGCAGGAGATGAGTCTGGAAAAGTTGGCTTTGGACATGGTAAAGCTAAAGAAGTACCTGAGGCAATAAAAAAAGCAACAGAGTCAGCAAAGAAAAGTTTGGTAAGAATTCCGTTAAGAGAAGGTAGAACGCTTCATCATGATATAATTGGTACACATGGAGCTAGTAAAGTTGTTATGAGATCAGCACCATCAGGAACAGGAATAATTGCAGGAGGATCTGTAAGAGCAGTTTTTGAATTGCTTGGCATTCAGGATATTGTTGCAAAATCAATTGGCAGTGCAAATCCATATAATATTATTAGAGCAGCCGTAGATGGTCTGAAGCAGCAAAAGTCTCCAAAAATGGTTGCTAATCGCAGAAGTAAGAAAGTATCTGCTATTACATCTGGTAGAGAGTAAAGTTTTTATTATGAGCGATAAGAAAATAAAAATTATTTTAAAGAAGAGTTCAATTGGTTCAAAAAAGAATCAGATTGCTTCATTAAGAGGTCTTGGACTACGTAAGACGAACAGTTCTGTAGTTAGAGACTCAAGTCCAGAGGTTCTTGGTATGATTAAGGTGGTTAACCATCTTGTCAGTGTTGAGGAGATATAGGTATGAAGTTGAATGAATTAAAGAGATTAAAATCGACTACTAAAAATGTTAAAAGAGTGGGAAGAGGTATTGGATCTGGAAAAGGAAAAACATCTGGTAGTGGCCACAAAGGTCAAAAAGCTAGATCAGGTGTTGCAATTAATGGATTCGAAGGTGGACAGATGCCTTTACATAGAAGACTTCCAAAATTTGGTTTTAATAACGTGAACAAAACGAGGTATGTTGAATTAAATCTAGAAGATCTTCAAAGTATTATTAATAAGAATAAGATCAATGAAGATCAAACAATCAGCATAAAACTTCTTAAAGATCTTTCAATTATCAAAAACAAAAATTCTCAAAAATTGAAAATACTTGGTAGAGGAGATTTGACTTCAAAAAATCCAATTGAATGCGCAAAAATTTCTAAATCTGCTCAATCAAAGTTAGAAAAAATAGGGAATAGTATTAATATTAGTGAAAAGAGTTAAGTCTTATGGCTTCAGCCGCTGAAAAACTTGCTGCCAATTTTAACTTTAGTGTATTTAGTCAAGCTACTGAGTTAAAAAAAAGAATATGGTTCACTTTAGGTGCGTTAATCGTATATAGATTTGGTACATATGTTCCTCTGCCTGGGATTGATGTTGAACAGTTAAAGCTACTGGTTGAAACAAACCAGAGTGGAATACTAGGTATGTTTGATGTTTTCGCTGGTGGAGCTATCAGTCGAATGGCAATTTTTGCTCTTGGAATAATGCCATACATTTCAGCATCAATTATTATTCAGCTAATGACAAGTGTATCTCCATATTTAGCAAGCCTTAAAAAAGAAGGTACACCCGGTAGACAAAAAATAACTCAATATACTCGATACGGAACTGTTATCCTTGCTCTACTGCAAGGTTATGGAATATCTGTTGGCTTAGAGTCTGCAGGAAAAATTGTTACAGACCCAGGTCTCTTTTTTAGATTATCAACAACAATTACTCTAACAGGCGGTACGGTATTCTTAATGTGGCTTGGGGAACAGGTAACTAGTAGAGGAATCGGTAACGGTATTTCGTTAATAATCTTCTCAGGGATTGTAGCAGAAATCCCAAGCGCATTAATAAACACTTTAACACTAGGGCGACAAGGTACTATTTCAACTATTACTCTTGTTTTACTTCTCCTATTGATTGTGGCGGTAGTAATTTTTATTGTCTTTATGGAAAGAGCTCAAAGAAGATTAATTGTTCAGTACCCTAAGAGACAAGTCGGAAATAAAATGTACTCTGGAGATTCAACACATTTACCCCTTAAGCTTAATACAGCTGGAGTTATACCTGCAATTTTTGCATCCTCAATATTGTTGTTACCAATTACGATTGCCAACTTCAATCTTTCTGCTGAACAAAGTTGGCTGACAGATATAGCGGCTTATCTTGGAAGAGGTCAGCCTGCTTACATGCTACTTTATGCATCTGCAATAATATTTTTTGCTTTCTTTTATACATCAATTGTTTTCAATCCCACTGAAACTGCTGATAATTTAAAAAGACAAGGTGGGTTTATACCTGGAATTAGACCTGGAGAGAAAACCGCAGAGTATATTGACTTCGTTTTATCTAGAATTACAACTATTGGTGCATCATATTTAGCATTCGTATGCATACTTCCTGAGATCTTAATTTCACAATACTCCATACCATTCTATCTGGGAGGTACGTCATTACTTATTGTGGTTGTGGTTGGTATGGATACAATAGGTCAAGTACAAAGCCATTTATTTGCATATCAATATGAAGCTTTAATTAAAAAATCAAAATTACGCGGCAATAGACGATGAACATATTACTTTTCGGCCCACCTGGTGCTGGAAAAGGTACCCAGGCAAAATTAATTTGTAAAAAATTTAGCCTAGATCATGTTTCTACAGGAGATATCTTGAGAAATGAAATTTTAAAAGGTAGCAAACTTGGGACAACTGCAAAACAAATAATAGATTCAGGACATTTGGTATCTGATGAGATCATTATTCATATAATTAAAATTCGCTTATCTGAAATTAAAAAAAACAATACAAGTTTTCTTCTTGATGGATTCCCTAGATCAATAAATCAAGCAAATCTTCTCTCAAGCATTATGGAAGAGTTAGATATTAAACTTAATGCCGCAATATTAATTGATGTAGAACAACCCGTTCTCATTAATCGTATTATAAACCGCAAAAATACTGAAGGTAGAGAGGATGATAGTAAAGAGGTTTTAGCGTCAAGATTAAAAGTTTATTATGATCAAACAGCTCCATTAATACAATTTTATAAAGATTTAAAATTACTTAAGTGGGTTAATGGGGTAGGCGAAATTAATGAGATAAATCAACAAATTAACTCAATTATAGAACAACTTTAATGCTTGACCAATTGTCTAATAATCATATAATCCGGCCATCTTTCAATTCAATTAATAGGAATGTACTGTGGCAAGAATAGCAGGTGTCAACATACCCTCACAAAAAAAACTTGGTGTCGCGCTTACCTATGTTTATGGCATTGGAATTAAGTTTTCAGCCGATGTTTGTAAGCATGCAAACGTTGATTGGAATGCAAGAGTTAATGATTTATCAGAGTCAGAAATTAAAAGTATTAGTGATGTTATCTCATCCTCTTATATTGTTGAAGGTGATTTAAGGAGAGAAATATCTGCTAATATTAAAAGATTAAAAGATCTTGGAACATACAAAGGAACGAGACATAGAAAAAATCTACCAGCGAGAGGTCAAAGAACACATACAAATGCAAGAACTAAAAAAGGAAAAGCTATTGCTATTGCTGGAAAGAAAAAGGTTACTAAATAATGGCAGATAAAAAAGTTATTAAAAAAAAGAAGCAAAAGAAAAATATTATTTCTGGCCTAGCTTATATTAGTGCAACATTTAATAATACAATGGTTACTATTACTGATGAACAGGGAAATAGTATTGCATGGTCATCTGCAGGAGTAAAAGGTTTCAAAGGCTCTAGAAAATCAACTCCATATGCTGCTCAAATTGCAGCAGAAGATGCTGGCACTAAAGCAAAGGAATTTGGACTTAAGAATCTACAAGTATTTGTGAAAGGTCCTGGCGGTGGAAGAGAGTCAGCTCTTAGAGCCTTACAGGCAGTAGGTTTTTATATTACTTCAATTAAAGATACTACACCTATTCCACACAATGGATGTCGACCACCAAAAAAGAGAAGAGTTTAATTAATTTTAATAATAGGAAGAAAAGTATATGAGTATAATTAATAATTGGCAGGCACTCATTAAACCGTCAAAACTAAAACTTACTCCTGACGAAGATTCAAGCTTTAAGGCTACATTAACAGCCGAACCACTTGAGCGTGGATTTGGTCTTACATTAGGAAATGCTCTAAGAAGAGTGTTGCTGTCTTCATTACAAGGTACAGCAGTAACAGCGCTTAAGATTGATAATGTTCTTCATGAATTCTCTTCAATTAATGGTGTCAGAGAAGACGTAACTGACATTGTTTTAAATGTTAAATCTCTTGCGCTTAATATGCATTCTGAAGGTGTTAGAAAAATGTCTTTAAATGTTACTGGTCCAGGTGAGATTACAGCAGGTATGATCAATACACCTTCTGAGATTGATATCATTAACCCTGAACTTGTAATTTGCAACCTTGATGACAACACAGAATTTAATATGGAGCTTACAGTTGCTAAAGGTAAGGGATATGTTGCTGCTGAACATAATAAAGTCGAAGAGTCAGCAATTGGTGTAATTCCTATTGACTCAATTTTTAGTCCAGTCAAACAAGTTTCGTACAATATTGAAAACACTCGTGAGGGAAAAGTTCTCGACTATGATAAGTTAACTATGACAATTGAGACTAATGGTTCTTTGACACCAGAAGATGCCCTTGCATTTGCTGCTCGTATAATTCAAGATCAACTACAGTCATTTATTAACTTTGAAGAGCCAGAAGAAACAGTTGTTGAACCTGATGCTCTTGAACCTCAATTTAATAAAAATCTATTAAGAAAAGTTGAAGAACTTGAGTTATCGGTGAGGTCAATGAATTGCCTTAGAAATGATAATATTATTTATATTGGTGACTTAGTGCAAAAAAGTGAAATAGAAATGTTAAGGACGCCCAACTTTGGTCGTAAGTCATTAAATGAAATTAAGGAAGTTCTAGGAGTGATGTCATTATACTTAGGAATGGAAGTCCCTAATTGGCCACCAGAAAATATCGAAGAATTAGCAAGAAAAATTGAGGATCCGTATAACTAAAAATGAGACACGGTATAGCTAACAGAAAACTTAATAGAACTTCATCCCATAGATTAGCTATGCTTGAAAACATGGCAGTATCACTAATCAAAAATGAAACGATTAAAACAACTCTTCCAAAAGCAAAAGAGCTCAGACCGTTTGTTGAAAAAATAATCACGCTTGGTAAGAAAAATAAAGAGTCTTCAAGAAGCAGTGCTTATAATACTCTTCAAGATAAAGAAGCTGTAGCAAAGGTCTTCAAAGAGCTTTCAGTAAGATATAAAGATAGAAACGGTGGTTATTGTAGAATTGTTAAGGCAGGATTCAGAACAGGCGATAATGCACCAATGGCTTTTATACAACTTTTAGATCAAGACCAAAGCTCAGAAGTAAGTAAAACTAAATAATACTGGCCTCTACTTGATCGTTATTGATCTATGGCAAGCGTTCCAAATAAAATTTTGATTTCTTCTCAACACGATGATGTGAGGTTAGATAACTTTATATCAAAAGAATTTCTTTTACCAAAAAATCTGATTTACAAAGAAATAAGGAAAGGAAATATAAAGGTCAATAAGAAAAAGAAAAAATACTCATATAGACTTAAAAGTAATGATGAGATCTCTATTTATGGTAATTATGAATTTGATATTATTGAGAAAGAGCCATTGCCCAAAAGTTATATTAAAAAATTTAATGATGCTATAATTTTCAAAGATCAGAATTATATTGTTTTAAATAAGTGGGCTGGAATATCATCACAGTCTGGTACAAAGGTAGACATAAGTATAGATGATATAGCTTCTCAAATAAGTTTTGATAATAAAAAACTTCATCTTGTTCATAGACTGGATAAGGATACAAGTGGATTACTCATATTGGCTCTTGATATTAAAACAAGTCGTTTTTTCCTAGATATGTTTTCAAACCAAAAAATCAAAAAAACATATTTTGCGATAGTTCAAAATAAAGAAGAGATGAAGAGTCGAGGTACTATAAATATTCCAATTTTTGACAAGGAAAAAAAATTAGAGGCAAAAACGAATTATAAACTTGAAAAAAAAATATCTAATAGTTTGAGTTATGTGAGACTTAATCCCAAAACTGGTAGAAAGCATCAATTACGCATTCATTGCTCTGAAAGCAATTTTCCAATTCTTGGTGATAAAAAATATTTTCATAGAGATATGCGTAGTAAATTAAGAGAAAAAAAATTATTTTTGCACGCAGGTGAGATTGAATTTATTGGCCCTAACAAAAAATTAGTTAAGTATAGCGCGGACCTCCCAGATCATTTTCAAAAGTATTTAGAAAAAATATCGTAGTATATTAACATTTTTTTGTTTATTATTGAATTATGTCAAACATCATTGAGCAATTAGAAAAAAAAAGAAAAGAAGCTAGAGAAGGTGGAGGAAAGAAACGTGTCGACGCTCAGCATGCAAGAGGTAAATTAACAGCTAGAGAAAGAATAGATACTCTTCTAGATGAGAATTCTTTTGAAGAATACGATATGTATGTTGAACATAGAACTAATGACTTTGGCATAGGTAAAAAAAAGTACGCGGGCGATAGTGTTGTTACCGGGAGTGGCAAAATAAATGGAAAATTAGTTTATGTATTTAGTCAGGATTTTACTGTTTTTGGAGGATCTTTATCAGAGGCTCATGCAGAAAAAATTTGTAAAATTATGGATATGGCTCTTAAGGTAGGGGCTCCAGTAATTGGAATAAACGACTCTGGTGGCGCTCGAATTCAAGAGGGAGTTGCCTCGTTAGCTGGATATGGAGACGTTTTTCAAAAGAATGTTTTAGCATCTGGTGTTATACCACAGATTTCAGTAATTATGGGGCCATGTGCAGGTGGCGCAGTTTATTCACCAGCTATGACAGACTTCATTTTTATGGTTAAAGATACATCTTTTATGTTTGTGACTGGACCTGATGTCGTGAAAACAGTAACTCAAGAAAATGTGACACAGGAAGAATTGGGTGGAGCAAAAACACATACATCTAAATCTTCAGTTGCAGACGGCGCATTTGCAAATGATATTGAAACACTTTTTGAAGTTAAGAAGCTCATAGATTTGCTCCCTTCAAACAATAGAGAAAAATCATTAAAGAAAAAAACAGAATATCAGAATCTTAACCCTGATTATTCATTGGATACCCTTGTTCCAGATAATCCGAACAAACCATATGATATGCTGGAGTTAATTACTAAGGTCATCGACAATAGAGATTTTTTCCAAGTTCAGGAAAATTTTGCCAAAAATATGATTGTAGGATTTGGTAGAGTTGAAGGAAGAACAGTAGGCTTTGTTGCTAATCAACCATTAGTATTGGCGGGATGTCTAGATATTGATGCAAGTAAAAAAGCTGCAAGATTTGTTCGGTTTTGTGACTGCTTTAATATTCCATTAGTTACATTTGTTGATGTACCTGGATTTTTACCTGGTGTATCTCAAGAACATAATGGAATAATCAAAAATGGTGCAAAATTGCTATATGCGTATGCAGAAGCAACTGTTCCAAAAATTACTATCATTACGAGAAAAGCATATGGTGGAGCATATGTAGTGATGGCCTCTAAACATCTAAGAGGAGATATAAACTATGCATGGCCAACTGCAGAAATAGCGGTAATGGGTGCAAAAGGTGCTGTCGAAATCTTATATAGAAATCAAATTAAGAATGAAAAAGATGCTGAAACTAAAACAGATGAATATACAAAACAATTTGCTAATCCATTTATTGCATCCAGTAGAGGATTTATTGATGATGTAATTAAGCCTCAAAATACTAGACGAAGAATAGCTACAGCTTTAGACAATCTTGAAAATAAAGAATTATCATCCCCTTATAAGAAACACGATAACATTCCACTTTAGTTATGATAAAAAAAATTCTAATTGCCAATAGAGGTGAAATTGCTTGTCGAATAATTAAAACGGCAAATAAGATGGGCATCAAAACTGTCGCAGTTTATTCTGAGGCTGATAAATATTCTGATTTTGTAAATATGGCTGATGAATCATATTATATCGGACCTTCAGCTCCTAACGAGTCATATCTTGTAATTAAAAAGATAATTGAGATTGCTAAAAAGTCTAAAAGTGACGCTATTCATCCTGGATACGGATTTTTATCAGAAAATTATAACTTTGTGAAAGCATTGGAAAAAGAGAAGATCAAATTCATAGGCCCAAATAAAAATGCTATAACAAAAATGGGAGACAAGATTGAGTCTAAAAATTTAGCTCTAAAACTAAATTTGAATGTTATTCCAGGTCACACAGAGGCTGTGAAAGATCCAAAAAAAGCAATCAAGATTGCAGAAAAAATAGGATTTCCAGTACTTCTTAAAGCTTCAGCTGGTGGCGGTGGTAAGGGAATGAGAATTGTTAATAAGAGACAAGAGTTAGAGTTAAACTTAAAGGCAGCACAAAGTGAGGCATTAAATAGTTTTGGAGATGACAGAGTATTTATTGAAAAATATATAACTAATCCAAGACATATAGAGATTCAAATTCTATGTGACAAACATGGCAATCAAGTTCATCTAGGTGAACGAGAATGTTCAATTCAAAGACGGTATCAAAAGGTGATTGAGGAATGCCCATCTTCATTCGTTGATGAAAAATTAAGAGATGCAATGGCCGAGCAAGCTTTGAGGCTTGCGAAAGAAGTAAAATATGACTCCGCTGGAACGGTTGAGTTTGTCGTAGATGACAAGAAAAATTTTTACTTTCTAGAAATGAATACTAGACTGCAGGTAGAACATCCTGTGACTGAACTGGTAACTGATGTTGATTTAGTTGAACAAATGATAAATTGTGCAGATGGTAAAAAATTAAGATTATCTCAACAAGATATAAAACTTAATGGATGGTCTATAGAGTCTAGAATTTATGCTGAAGACCCACTTAAAGAATTTTTACCCTCTATCGGTAGACTTATTGAACATCAGGAACCAAAAATTTTTAATAAAGATGAAATTATAAGAAATGATACAGGTGTTTCGAGTGGTTCAGATATTAGCATTTACTACGATCCGATGATTTCTAAACTTGCTGTACACGCTGCCAATCGAGATAAAGCTCTTGATCTAATGATAAGAGCTTTAGAGCAATATTATATAGAAGGTGTTGATCACAATGTAGCATTTCTAATTTCTACATTGAAGAATAGAGATTTTAGAAGAGGAGATATAAGTACAAATTTTATTAAGTCTAATTATCCTAAAGGATATGCTTTCAATTACGGACTCAACAGTAGTATTTTAATAAAATTTATTAATATAGCATCTTTAATTTTCTTAAAATGTAATCAAGGGAATAAGACAAAAGTGCTTTCAGTAATTAATGGTTCTGATATTTATAAAATAGAAGTAATCGAATGTGTATCAAGCAAACAAAATACTAACCTAATAATTAAAAATAAAAATAAAGAATATTCTCTCACATCAAATTGGACAATTAATGAAAAAGTTATGCAATTGAGTGTTAACGATCAGATTGAGTTTGCAAAAATCGATAAGATACATAATTTTAATAAATACAGTATTACTGTGGAGGATTGTTCATTAGATTTAATTGTATCTTCACCGGATACAGCAAAATTATTTGATTATATGCCTGAACCAAAATATGAGGATCTCTCCAAAATGCTTATCTCACCTATGCCTGGATTGATAAAAGACATCAGCGTTAAACAAGGTCAAAAAATAAAAAAAGGTGAGCAAATTGTTATTATTGAAGCTATGAAAATGGAAAATATCTTAAAAAGTGAAAAAGATTGTTTAATCAAAGAGATTTTAGTTAAAGAAGGAGATAGCGTAAGTGCTGATGAGATACTTATTAATTTTGAATAACATCAATTAAGTAACTTAAGTTTACTCTGTAAAATGTCCCTATCCATATACCCTTGCCTAAAATATCGAGAGTTACTTCTATCAATATAGCCTTTACGACCATGAAAAATTCGATAATTATCAATAATAAGCATATCGCCGGGCTCTTGTTTTATAATTAAATTATTTTCTTCATTCGTTATTTCATTCCAGAACTTTTTTCTAGCATCTCTATATTTCTTAGTATTTTCTATTGTGTCATAAGGTAATACTTCTGTCCTATTATTAAACCTTACTTGAATAACATTTTTATGATCGTCTAACTCAATTAGACTGCATGAATTCTCTAGGCAAGTATCTTTATCTTTATACCTAAAAAAAGTTTTATAATTAGTTAAGGTATTAAAAGTTTTTTTATTTTTTTCTTTTATATTTTGAGCAATATTAAATCCATCAGCAAGAGAGTTTTCTCCACCAGAGTCACTATTTTTTAAACAGTGAAGAAATATATAACCCTGTGTTGGAAAGCGGTAAGGGTTATCAGTATGGTTTTCAAGAGTTCTCGATGTCATTGTAAGATCATATGCATTTGCTATACTTTTTATATCAGCTATTTCTCCCCAGTTAGTTCTTTTGATCGGGCCAATATCATCAGACAATGATTGAATTCCATTTTTAGTAATCGGTATATTTTTAATATAAGCAAATCCGTATTTATCAACAGTTCTTAATATATTCTTAAGCATTAGATTATTGTAATTGTTAAAATTAAATTTAGTAATTTTTATATTTTTATTATTCCAAAGCTCTTTATCAGAATTATCAATTTTTGTTTGCATGGATTCCATAAGTAATTCTGATATATTATAAAAATGAGTAGTATTATCTGAAAATTTAATCGTTATTTTTTTATTTGCGATTTTAGTGGAAATAATTTTTAAATTTTTTTTTATATCAGATGCCTCAATCAAGAGTTGTCCCGTTTCACTATCTCGAATATCCTTGTTTTTACTTCTTTCATAAAGCCACGAAGAGTAGAACGGTATTTTTTTATTTTTATACGAAATTATAAGCACCTTGGAAGTACTGCTATTTGAGATTGATGGTTTCATTTTAAAAAATGATTTTTTATTTCATCAATAAGAATATCATCAATTATTTTCTTTTCAATTGTAATGCCTTCATTTTCAACACTCGTAACAAGATTATTGTTTAAACCGCATGGTCTTATTCCTCTATAATTCTCTAAATCAGGATTTATATTTAATGAAAAACCGTGAAAACTGATCCACTTTTTAAATTTCATACCAATACTGGCTATTTTGTATAATTCATTATTTTTTTTTATAAATATACCATGATGCTCATTGCTTCTTTCAGCTTTAAGTCCAATTCTGTTTAATGACTCAATAATTATATTTTCAATTAGTAATATAAATTGTTTTATATCTCTAGATTTTTCCCTAAGATTTATCATCAAGTAAACAACGCGTTGACCTGGTCCATGATAAGTATATTGACCGCCTCTTTCAGAGGGAATTACGGGGAATTTTCCTGGTTTTAACAGATCTTCTTTATTAGAAAGAGGGCCATAAGTATATATATTCGGATACTCTAAGAACCATATTAAATCATTTTGGTTATTGCTAATCATATTATTTATATGAGAATCCATAAAATTTATTGAATTCTGATAATCTTCTAATTCATTAGATATTTTAAATTCCATTTTAAATGATCTTAATGGTATATATTAATTATTATGACTGAATCTATAGCTGAAATATCTAAAAATCAAAAAATAATCTTCAATAATGAATTTATTGATAAAATTATTGTTGATATTGAAGCAGCGAATAATTCAGAAATTAAATCTTCATTAAAAAACTTACATGCCGCTGACATCGCGGAGTTGCTAGAGTTTCTCAGCTCTGATCAGAGAACTTATTTACTTAATCAACTAGATAGTAGTGACTATACTGATGTGCTAGCAGAACTAGATGATAGTATTATTGATCAGACTGTAAACTTACTTCAACACGAAAAAGTTGCAAAATCTATATCTGATATGGAAACAGATGATGCTGTTGGCTTGATAGAATCACTTGAACCAGACACTCAAAAGAAAATACTTGATAAAGTTTCAGCTGAAGATCGAGAAATCTTCAATGAAAGTTTAAACTATCCAGAAGATACGGCTGGAAGACGAATGCAAAAAGAAATAGTTTCTATGCCATCTTTTTGGACTGTTGGACAGGCTATTGACTATCTAAGAGATGAAGAGGAGCTGCCTGAAGATTTTTTTGAACTTTTTATTGTCGATCCGAGTAATAAGCCATTAGGCAGTGTTTCAGTTTCTAAAGTCCTAAGATCAAATAGAAAAATAAGATTAAATGATATTACTATTGAGAGTCCAATATTTATTCCTGCAGATATGGATCAGGAAGAAGCAGCAATGACATTTGAAAAATATTCCCTCGTTTCTGCTGGAGTGGTTGACAAAAACGGTAGATTAATTGGTAGATTAACTGCAGATGATATTATGTGGGTGCTTCAAGAAGAAGCTGAAGAAGATATACTTAGAATGGGTGGTGTAATTGAAACAGAAATGAATCAGGGAATAATCAAATCCACTAGAAAGAGATTTATTTGGCTATTTTTAAACCTTCTTACCGCTATTCTTGCTTCAATTGTGATTAGTTTTTTTGACGCAAGTATTGAAAAAATGGTTGCTCTTGCTGTATTGATGCCAATTGTCGCCTCTATGGGAGGAAATGCTGGAACACAAACACTAACCTTAACAGTTAGAGCATTAGCCACAAAAGATTTAGTTCAAAACAATAGAAGAAAAATATTTTCAAAAGAAATTTCTATTTCAATTTTAAATAGTATTATCTTTGCGATAATCACTGCAGCAGCAGCTCAATTATGGTTTCAAGATTTTTATTTATCAATTATTGTCGGATCAGCAATGATAGTAAATATACTTTCTGCGGGTTTTTTTGGTTTCCTAATTCCTTACGGATTAAATTATTTTAAAGTCGATCCTGCAATTGCATCTAGTGTGTTTGTTACAACTATTACTGACGTGGTTGGTTTTCTATCTTTTCTTGGCTTAGCCTCCATATTCTTATTCTAAACTCGAATATTATCTATTAGCCTAGTTTCATTGATAAAAACGGCAGCAAAAAGTCGTTTATTATTAGAATTTATGTTTGCTTTTCTGAGGTCATCTGTTCGAACTTCTAAATAATCAATTTTAGTAAAACCTGCATTTAATAATTCATTCTTATATTTTGCTAAAGATTTAGAAATATTTTTTTTATCATTTATTTCCTTTTTATTGAGTTTAAGAAATTTATAGAGTTTATTCGCTATTTTTATTTCCTTTATTGAAAGATATTGATTTCTTGATGACATAGCTAGTCCAGATTTTTCACGAATGGTTTTCGATGAAATCACCTTGCTTTTAAAGCCTAACTTTTTAAGAAGTGTCTTGACAAAAAAATATTGTTGAAAGTCTTTTTCTCCAAAGTATGACTTATCAGGATTAATAATCGAGAATAATCTAATTATAATATCAGCAACACCAGGAAAATAATTAGGCCTATTTATTCCACATAAAATATTTTCAATTTTCAATGGTTTATACCTATAAGATGAAATTTTATAATCAAATATTTCTTTTTTTTTCGGTATGAATAATAAATCAACTTTTAACTTAGTTAATTTTTCAATGTCATGCTTTATATTTACAGGGTATTTATCTAAATCCTCCTCAGGTCCAAATTGTTTTGGATTAATAAAAATACTTACAACAGTAAATTCTTTTCTTTTTTTTGCCTTTTTTATTAATGATAAATGACCAAGATGGAGATATCCCATTGTTGGAATAAGAGATAAACATTTATTTTTTTGTATTTTGTTTAAATCGATTTTTAGCGATCTAATATTTTTGCAAATTTTCATTTTAGTAAATTAGACAAGTCAATTTTTTCAAAAATTATATTATCAGCTTTTGCACGAGCTTCTTCAAATTTTTCTATTGTATTAATTGTCCACGTTATAATTGGGATCTGTTTATTTTTTGCTTCTGTAACGATTCCATCATTAATAAAATCGATATCATATGATAAAAAATCAATATTAAGATCTTTTAACTCATTGATATTTATGTCTAAATTACTTCCTATTAAACCATACTTAATAAAAGGAGCATTAATTTTAAACCACCTCACTGTATTTATATCGAATGATTTTACACAGACTGGTCCATCGTAAGATTTTAAGATTTCGGTTAATCTTTCCTCAATAAATGGATGATTACCACTTTTAATCTCAATCATAAGAGGAGTTTTTCCGTTTACGGCATACAAAACTTCATCAAGTGTTGGAATTGAAGAGTCAGTATCTAAAAGTAAGATATCACGAAGTTCTTGTGACGTAAGATCTTTGATTTCTAAATTTTTATTTGCCAGTCTCTTCAGGTCATAGTCATGAAAAACAACCGCTTCATGATCTTTGCTCATAACTACGTCTATTTCTATAGCGTAATCATTGTCGATTGCATTATTAAATGACGCAAGAGTATTTTCTATTATGCTAATATTATCAAACAGTCCTCTATGAGCGATTGGCCTTTTAAGGAAATTGTTCATTTAATTGTCTATAAAAAATATAGATGAAATTTCTACGCATGCATTTTTTGGAAGAGAATTACATCCAACAGCAATCCTTGAGTGCTTACCATTTGAACCAAATATATCAGTTATCAAGTCAGAAGCACCATTAATTACTTCTGGATGATTATCAAAAGATTCTTCAGAATTAACAAATCCAGAAATATTTATACATTGTATATTTTCAATATCTATATTCTTGGTTGCTTCAATTATTAATGGCAATGTATTAATTATACATACTCTTGCAGCAGATTTTGCATCTTCTATGCTTACAGAAGTAGGGACTTTTCCAGTAGAAATCTCTCCAGAAATAATGGGAAGTTGCCCAGATATATATACTAGATTATTTATTTTTTTATATGGAACATAACTACCCAAAGCTGGATTTACTTCAGGTATTAAAATATCTATTTTTTTCAGTTTATCTATTAATTTCATTTTCAATATAAATATATATCTCTTTCCAACTATTTGCACGAATATCTGCTTGTACAGGTGTAATAGCTAATTTTGATAGTTCTTTGTTAGAAATATAATGAATTGTTTTTACTTGATCAGCATGATTCTTGGATGAAATTATATGTGGAGCTAAATCATCGATAAAGAAATTTTTATTTTTATGATCAGAAATTAATTCCTTTATTATCTTTCCTTTTGGCCCAGACCCAGCAATCATTGGCAAGTCTAATCCATTGTTTTTGAAACATATTCTGCGATCTTCCAGATATTTATACGGTATATTCGTTAATACAATTATTTGAAAATTTAGTTTTTCAATTAATAGTTTTATATATTTAATTGAGTCCTTCGCAAACGTTATAACTCTTGCGTTTGTTTTAAAGAAATTTTCAAGATGAAAGCTTACCTGAGTATTTTCAATAGCGTTATTGGAATAATCTTTTATATTTCCAAATAAAGAATATGAAGATAAATCGTACCAAAGATTATTTTTATTAAGATATTCTTGAAAACATGAAACAAAATTTAAAAGAACTTCATCAGCATCTGTGATTAAAAGAGGCTTGTCAGGTATAATTTCAATATCTTTTATTTGTCTTATCAGACCATCAGAAAGAGATTGCATTAACTTATCTAGTTTCGATTAATGTAAGCTTTGATTGTGTATATTGATCTAAGGCTTCTAAAGACTTATCTCTTCCAAATCCTGATTGTTTATATCCACCATGTGGAAGGGACATGTCTCCATCACTAACACTATTAATCAACACTTTGCCACTCTTAATTCTTTTAGCTAATTTATGAACTTTATTAAGATCATTTGACCAGATAATTGCATTTAAACCATATTTTGTATCATTAGCTATTTTAAGTGCATCATCCTCATTTTCAAAATCGATAGAACATAATACTGGGCCAAAAATTTCTTCTTTTGCAACTTTCATATCATTTTTAACATCTTTGAATATTGTTGGACTTATATAATAACCACCAGAATCTTGTTTTACTTGTTCTCCACCAGTTAATACATTAGCACCTTCATTCTTTCCTGTATCTATATAGTCAAGAATTCTTTCTGTTTGAGTTTTATCGACGATTGAGCCCATTAAAGTTTCTGGCTTAAACGGATCATCAGGCATCCATGGTTTAGAATATTCACTTACTTTTTCTAAAAATTCATCCTTAATTGATTTTTCAATCAGTAGTCTTGATGGCGCATCACATACTTGGCCACTATTTCCAAACATTCCATCAGCAGCCATTTTTGCCGCGTGATCTAAATCAGGCGCATCGGCAAAAATAATATTTGGCGATTTACCTCCACACTCAAGAGACACTCTCTTCATGTTTGATTGACCAGAATAAGATAAAAAATATCGTCCAACTTCAGTTGAGCCAGTAAAACCAAGTTTATCTACATCCATGTGCATGCCCAATGCTTTACCGGCAGTTGGACCAAATCCAGGTACCACATTAAATACGCCTTCAGGCATACCGGCTTCAATGGCAAGCTCAGCTATTCTCAATGCTGATAGAGGTGACTGTTCTGCTGGCTTAAGAATAAAACTATTTCCAGTAGCTAATGCTGGAGCAAATTTCCAACATGCCATTAGTAATGGATAATTCCATGGAGTAACTGCTCCAACAACTCCAATAGGCTCACGAGTAATAGTTGCTATGATATTGTCTCCTGTTGGAGCTACATCATCATAAATTTTGTCAATCGCTTCCGCATACCATTTTGTACAGTTAATGCATGCAGCAATATCACCAGTAGCTCTAGTAATTGGTTTACCCATATTTAAAGTTTCAAGAATCCCAAGTTCTAAAATATTTTTTTTCATGAGGTCTGCAAAATTGAAAAGTATTTTCTTTCGTTTGCTTGGAGCCATTCTTGACCAAGAACCCTTCTCAAAAACCTCTCTAGCAGCGATAACGGCTTTGTTTATATCTTCAACATCACATTCAGATATATTAGTAATAATCTTTCCATCAACTGGACTTATACTTTCAAAGGTTTTGCCAGAAGTTGAGTCAACATAATTTCCACCAATAAATGCTTGTGTTCTGAAATCTAAACTATTTTTTTTATCAATTACATCATTATACGCTAAAGCCATATTTTTCCTTCCAATTTTGAATGAAGAAATACTATATTAAAATTAAATGAATTTAAATAATGATTTAAGAATCTGTATCTTTTACAGTTTTCTTTTTAATGGCTTTTTTTTTGACTTTCTTTTTCTTTGATTTGCCATCTTTTTCAAGTTTTCTCTCGATTAGGTCGAGTGCCTCATCCATACTGATAGTCTCAGGATCGTACTGATCAGGAATAGTTGCATTAATTGTTTTATATTTAATATATGGACCAAACTTACCTTTCATTACTTTAACAGGTTTTTTATCATCCGGGTGATCTCCTAATGTCTTAATTTCTGATGAACTTTTTAATCTTCCAGGTTTAGCATTAGCCAAAAGACTAACAGCACGGTTGATTCCTATTTCAAAAAATTCTGAAATATCTTCTAAACTTGCGTTTTTTTCTGCACAACTAAGATATCCACCATATCTACCATAGTTTATAGTAATCATTTCACTACTTTCAGGATGAAGGCCAATTTCTCTAGGAAGACTGAGAAGATAATTTGCTTTTGCAAGATCAATTTCTGTCGCAGGTATACCTTTTGGAACACTTGATCTTTTTGGTTTATCTTTAGTATCATTATCGCCCAATTGAATGTAAGGTCCAAATCTTCCACTCAATAATTTGATTTCTTTTTTTGTTTCTTCATCAATACCAAGAACCTTATCTTCAACAACTTCTTTTATTTTTTTGGGTGATATTGGTCTTGTGAATTTACACTCTGGATATTTTGAGCAGCCCACGAAGGCTCCAAATCTGCTTACCTTTAAGCTTAGCTGACCGGAGCAGGTAGGGCACTCTCGAGTAATATCTTTCCCTTCCGCTTCAACAAAAATATGATTTTTAAGGCTCTCATTTAGATGATCAAGCACATTAGTAATTCTTAAATCAGTTACTTCACCAATATTAGATGAAAAGTTTTTCCAAAATTTGTCTAAAAACTCTTTCCAATTAATAGTTCCAGAAGTTATCTCATCAAGCGACTCTTCCATTTCAGCAGTGAATTCGTAATCTACGTATTTTGAGAAAAAACCTTTTAGAAAGCCAGTTATCAAAATAGCTCTATCTTCAGGAACAAATCGATTTTTCTCAACTTCAACATAATTTCTCATTTTTAAAACTGAAATGATACTTGCATAAGTTGAAGGTCTTCCAATTCCAAGTTCTTCTAATTTTTTTACAAGTGTTGCCTCTGAATATCTAGGTGGAGGGAGGGTAAAGTGCTGAGAGCTAGCTGGTTCAACATTATTAATATTGTCATTAAGAGTAATGTTGGGTAGATCTTTATCATCTTCATTTTCTTCAGATTCAATAATTTCTGACTTTTTATTGAATTCACTATAAATATTTAAAAAGCCATCAAATGTTTGAATTGATCCATTTGCCCTTAGTTTTATTGTTTCATTTTCACTAGAAATTGAGATAGCAGTTCTTTCAAATGATGCTGAGCTCATTTGGCTGGCAAGAGATCTTTTCCATATTAAATTGTATAATTTAAACCCATCTTCATCTAAATACTTTTTCATCTCTTCTGGCTTTCTTAATATATCTGTAGGTCTAATACCCTCATGAGCTTCTTGAGCATTTTTAGCCTTTTTACTTTTAAAGCTTCTAATCTCTTTTGGAAGGTATGATGAGTCAAAGTTATTCTGAATAAAATCTCTATATGAATGAATTGCTTCTTTTGACAAATCAGTACTATCAGTTCTCATATAAGTTATTAATCCTGTTGTTTCTCCATCAATTTCAACTCCTTGAAATAAACGTTGAGCGATTTGCATTGTTCTAGATGCTCCAAAGCCAAAAATACTAGAAGCCGTTTGCTGAAGAGTTGAAGTTGAAAAAGGAGCATCAGGATTTCTTGAAGCTGGTTTTTTTGTAATATCAGTAAACTTAAAATTTTGTCCTTTAAAAGAATCTGTAACCTTTATGGCATCCTCTTCATTTTTAAAACTAAATTTATCAACTTTTTCACCGTTATGGTGAGTAAGATTTGCCTCAATGCTATTATCTACAACTTCTAAATTTGCCTTTATTTTCCAATATTCTTGAGGGTCAAACGACTCTATTTCAACTTCTCTCTCACAAATAAGTCTTAGAGCAACAGACTGTACTCTACCTGCTGACTTTGCACCGGGAAGTTTTCTCCATAAAACAGGAGAAAGGCTAAATCCAAATAAATAATCTAAGGCTCTTCGAGCCAAGTATGCGTCAACCAATGAATGATCAAGCTCTCTTGGATTATCTATTCCATTTTTGACTGCAGATTTTGTAATTTCACTGAATACTACTCTTTTAATGGACTTATCTTTTGTAAGCTTTTTTTTATTTAGTAATTCAATTATATGCCAAGCAATCGCTTCTCCCTCTCTATCAGGATCTGTTGCAAGAAAAATATTTGAGGAAGATTCAGCGGCATCATAGATTTCTTTAATATGCTTTTTTGATGTATTTGAAACTTCCCATTCAAATGAGAAGTCATTTTCAGGATCTACTGATCCGTTTTTTGATGGAAGATCTCTAACATGTCCAAAGCTTGCAAGGACATTATAATCATTGCCTAAATATTTATTGATTGTTTTTGCTTTAGCGGGACTTTCAACAATAACTAAATTCATTTTTCAATCCATTAATTTGGCGACTTTAAATATTTTTTTTTATTGTTTGTCAAACTTATGAAGAATTTATTCTAAATAAACCCAGAATACCGGGATTATTTGATTTTAGTTTCTGTGCCGTTTATCAGTCTTTTTATATTTTCAAGGTGGGTTACAAAAATTAATATTGTAAGCAAAACAACTAATACAATATTTGAATTGAAATAAATTATTGATATGAGAACACCACTTAAACAACTCAATAACGCTGAAAGAGATGAAATTCTTTTAGCAAAAAAAGTAATTAGCCAGATTAAAGATATAAAAATAAATAAATATAAATTGATCATAAATATAATTCCTAAATAACAAGCAAATCCTTTCCCACCTTTGAATTTTAGCCATAAAGGAAAAATATGTCCTATTAGAATAAATAGGCTAGAGATTAGAATTAATTTTTCATTTACAATTTGAGATAAATAAATAGCTAGGCAAGCTTTTCCAAAATCCAATATTAAAGTTAAAGCCGCAGCAGTATAGTTTCCTGTTCTTAGCACATTAGTGGTGCCAGTATTGCCAGAACCTATAGTTCGCAGGTCTTTAAGTTTAAAAATTTTTGTAAATATTATTCCAGATGGAATCGAACCTAAAATATATGATAAAGATATTACTAAAAGAACTTCAACGATCATCTAGTTAATTAGCATTGATAGACATGCCATTCTGACAGCTACACCATTTTCAACTTGTTCATTAATAACTGATTTATTTATATCATCAGCTAAAGAACTTTCAATCTCTACATCCCTATTTATTGGACCTGGATGCATAACGAGCGCATCAGTTTTTGCATTCTTTAATTTTTCTGCTGTTAGTCCGTATTGTAAAAAATATTCTTCAGTGCTGGGTAATTCTGTATCTATTATTCTTTCATTTTGTATTCTTAGCATCATGACTATGTCTGAGTCAGTTATTCCTTCTATTAATTCATGAAATATTTCTACTTTGTATTTATTTAAATCTTTTGGCTCAAAATATTTTGGATAAACAAATCTTACTTTTGAACCCATCTTTGTTAGTAAATAATAATTAGATCTTGCGACACGACTATGTTCAAGATCACCGCATATTGAAACCGTTAAATCTTTTAATGTTTTTTTATAACTGAGAATTGTAAATGCATCTAACAATGCCTGTGTTGGATGTTCATTTATTCCTTCGCCAGCATTAACGACAGGGCAGTCCAAAAGATTTGAAATTTCTTCTGCCGAATTATCTTCACTATGTCTGATGACAACTAGATCAGGATTCATGGCACCAATTGTTTGTGCTGTATCAAATAATGTTTCTCCTTTACGTAAGGATGACCCTTCGATATTCATATTGATAACGTCAGCACCTAATCTTTTTGCGGCAATCTCAAATGAAATTAATGTTCTTGTGGAAGGTTCAAAAAAAAGATTTATTATTGTTCTACCAGTAAGTATAGGATAATTTTTGTTCTTTTCTTTATTCTTAAGTTTAAAAAAAACTGCAAGTTCTAAGATTTTGTCTATATCATCAATAGATAAATATTTTATGCCCAATAGATGTTTTTGGCTTATTTTTGGTATTTTAATATCTTCGGACATTTAAGTTAATTATTTATAATATAATTTATAGCGCCTTCTAAGATAAATGCTGCGGCTAAGTTATCAATGTCTTTTTTGTGATCTTTCTTTTTAGCTCTACTTTTTTTATTTGTTGCAAAATTTCTTTCAACAGCGATAGTTGATAACCTTTCGTCCCAAAATCCGTACTTAATACATAATTCGCTACATATTTTATCAGCTTTATCTCTCGTTGATTGAGCGCTTTTACCTTCAGATCCATCCATATTTTTTGGAAGACCAAAAATTATGCCTTTGATATCATATTCAAGAACTATTTTTTTTAACAAATTAAGTAATTCACTAAATTTATCTTCACAAATAGTTTTTAAGGGAAGCGCACCATTTAAGGATAATGTTGAGACAGAGACACCTATCCTTTTTTTTCCAAGATCTAATCCCATAATTCTTTTTTTGCTTAAAAGAAAAGGTTTGAATTCTTGTAAATCCTGGACTTTGTATGTTGAATTTAACATTTTTTATATGTATATCATAGATCACTTAATGCTTATATATTAGAAATTATGGAATTTGATAAAGATAGCCTTCTCAAATTAGGTAAACTTTCAAAAATAAAGATCGATGAAAATAAATTATCTTCTTTATCTTCTGATCTTGGTTCAATTTTAAAGTTTATAGATAGGTTACAGAGCATCGAAACAGATAATGTTGATCCAACGTCAAATTCATTAGATCAGTCTCTTGTTATGAGAGATGATATTGCATTAGATGAAAATTCAGCTGCTGAGATTTTAGAAAATGCGCCTGAGAAAGAGTTAGATTTCTTTTCTGTGCCTAAGGTTATTGAATAATAAAATGAAAGCTGGTCTGAACTTAATAGAAGCTAGTGAATTACTTGCAAATAACGAGACTTCATCAGTTGAACTTACTAAATTTTATTTAGATAACATTAATAAAGGCGAAGAGCTAAATTGTTATAATACAGTTTCTTCTGAAGAAGCCTTAAAAGCAGCCGAAAGTTCCGACAAAAGACGCAAAGAAGAGAAGTCTAAAAGTAGGTTTGACGGTATTCCAATAGGTATTAAAGATTTATTTTGCACAAAGAATATAAAGACTACTGCATCTAGTAAGATTTTGTCTAGCTTTGTGCCTACTTATGAGTCAACTGCCTCTCAAAATTGTATTAATGCCGGTTTAATAAGTCTTGGTAAGTTGAATTGTGATGAATTTGCGATGGGATCAACAAATAAAACAAGCTATTTTGGTTCAGTAATAAATCCATGGAAATCCAAAAATTCAGAAGCCAATCTTGTTCCAGGTGGATCATCAGGTGGTTCAGCTGCAGCTGTCGCGGCAGATTTATGTATTGCCTCATTAGGAACGGATACAGGTGGATCAATTAGACAGCCTGCTTCTTTTACAGGAACGGTCGGCTTAAAGCCAACTTATGGAAGAGTTTCTCGATGGGGAATAGTTGCTTTTGCTTCTTCATTAGATCAAGCTGGACCTATTACCAAAACCGTAGAGGACTCAGCAGCTTTATTTGAGATTATTTCAGGTCATGATTCAAAAGACTCAACTTCATCAATAAAACAAAAAGAGAATTTTTACGATAATTTAAATAGTTCAGTTAAAGGGATGAAAATTGGTGTCCCAAAAGAATTTAAAAGTGACAATCTTTCTGCTAGTACTCAAAAGGCTTGGGATGATTGCAAAAAGTTATTGCAGGAAAATGGCGCTGAGCTAATTGATATAAGTCTTCCACACACAATGGATGCGCTTCCAACTTATTATATAATTGCTCCAGCTGAAGCTTCTTCAAATTTAGCTAGATATGATGGTGTAAAATATGGAATTAGAGAAAATGGAAAAAATCTAATCGAAATGTATGAGGAGACTAGGTCTATTGGTTTTGGAGATGAGGTAAAAAGAAGAATATTGATCGGTACATATGTTCTTTCATCCGGTTATTATGATGCTTATTATATAAAAGCTCAAAAAGTAAGATCGTTAATTAAAAGTGATTTTAACGAGGCATTTAAAAGAGTAGATGCGATTTTAACACCTTCTACACCATCAACTGCTTTTGAAATTAAGAATGAACCAAAAGATCCTGTTCAAACATACTTGAATGATATATTCACTGTTCCAGTAAACCTAGCGGGTATACCCGCAATTTCAGTTCCCTTTGCAAACGATGAGAACAATTTGCCAATTGGACTTCAATTAATAACAAATTCTTTTGAGGAGCAAAAATTGCTAAATATCGCGAAGAATGTTCAGGATACAATTAACTATGCTCCTAATCTTGATAAGTGGTGGATTAAATGATGAACGGTTGGGAATTAGTAATTGGGATTGAAATTCATGCGCAGGTAAAATCCAATTCAAAACTCTTTTCTTCTTCATCTACAGATTTTGGTTCTGGACCAAATAGCCAGGTTAGTCTTGTAGATGCAGCTATGCCTGGAATGTTGCCGGTAATTAATAAATTTTGTGTTGAGCAAGCTGTTCGATCTGGAATTGGCTTAAATGCTAAAATTAACAATAAATCTATTTTTGATCGGAAAAACTATTTTTATCAAGACCTACCTCAAGGATACCAGATTTCTCAGTTCAAAGATCCTATCGTAGGCAATGGATTTATTGACATTGTATTAGATGATCAAACCAAAAGAATTGGTATTGAACGATTACACTTAGAACAAGATGCAGGAAAGAGTCTTCACGATCAAGATCCAAATTTAACTTTTGTCGATTTAAACCGTTCTGGAATTGCTTTAATGGAAATTGTATCAAATCCAGATATGTCTTCTGCTGATGAAGCAGTAGAGTATGTTAAAAAAGTAAGATCTATTCTTCGTTATTTAGATACTTGTGATGGAAACATGGAGCAAGGATCTTTAAGAGCAGACGTGAATGTATCGGTAAATAAGCCAGGAGATGAATTAGGAACAAGGTGTGAGATTAAGAACTTAAACTCATTTAAATATATTCATTCTGCAATTATTTATGAAGCAAAAAGGCAAGTTAAGTCAATTGAGTCAGGAGAAAGGATACATCAAGAAACAAGATTGTATAATATTGACTCTGGAGAAACTCGTTCTATGAGATCAAAAGAAGATGCTCATGATTATCGATATTTCCCTGATCCAGATTTATTACCTCTTGAGATTGAAGATAAATGGATTGAAGAAATTAAAAGTACAATACCTGAGCTTCCTGATCAGAAAAAAAATAGATTCATAAAAGATTATAATCTAAGTGAGTATGACGCAGGTGTAATTGTTTCCGACAAGGCAACAAGTGATTATTATGAAAAAGTAGTCAAGAATAGAGGTCCAAAACTTGTAACGACCTGGGTAACTAGTGAGCTATTTTCAATATTAAATAAAAAAAATCTAACTATTGATGAGAGTCCTGTATCTCATGATAAATTAGGTGAATTAATAGATAATATTGAAAGTGGAAAAGTTTCTAATCGACTTGCCAAAGATATTTTTGAAGAAATGTGTGAAACAGGCAAGTCACCAAGTGATATTATTTCTGAAAAAGGGTTGTCACAAATCAGCGATGAAGGAGAATTGGAGAAACTAGTTGATGATGTACTCTTAGCAAACCCTGAAAATATTGAAAAATACAAAAAGGGAAAAGATAAGCTTTTTGGTTTTTTTGTAGGAGAGGCAATGAAGCTTTCAAAGGGAAAGGCAAATCCCAAATTATTGAACGAGCTTTTAAAAAGTAAATTAAATACTTAGATTATTTGTTCTATTTATAGTAATAATCTATCTACCGGAGAGATGGGTGAGTGGTTGAAACCGGCTCCCTGCTAAGGAGTTGTGCGGGCTTATACCCGTACCGAGGGTTCGAATCCCTCTCTCTCCGCCACTAATTTGAAGGTCTTAATGTAGGCTTGATAACTGACTTACCACCAACATAACCTTGATTAAGATTATCTTTTATAGAATATTTCTGAGGTAAATTATTCTTATCCAGAAAACTGTAAACTTGAACATTTTCAATTACTCTTTGAACATAATTTCTAGTTTCTTTAAAAGGAATGAGTTCGATCCAATTAACAGGAGTAATATCATCACTACGTGGATCTCCGTACCTTTTTATCCAAGCATTAACTCTTGATGGACCTGCATTATAAGCTGCGAGCGTGAGTATATATGAGCCATCATATGATGATAGAAGTTGATCCAGATATGCACTACCTAATATGACATTATAACTAGGATCATCAGTTAATTTATTTTTTGAATAAGGTATTTTGAGTCCTTTCGATACTCTTTTCGCGGTATAAGGCATCAACTGCATTAAACCTTTAGCTCCAGCGTAACTCCCTGCCTCAGGATCAAATTGACTTTCTTGTCTTATTACTGCATGGATTAAACTTTGATCTGGAAAAATTAGTTTTTCATAACTCGGTCTTGGAACGGTAGGAAAGCTTTTGGGCTCAAGGTAAAAATTTTTATAATAATAATATTTTCCTGCTTGAACCGCAAAATCATATCGCTCAAGATCAGTTGCTAAATATATTGCTTGAGTAGCAGTAGCTTCATCACGATTTTCAGCTAAATCCATAATGAATTTTTTAACTAGCTTAACTTGATCAAATTCATTTAATAAAGAAACTGCTGAATAAACATCCTTTAACTGTGAGTTTACTAGGAAGTCTTCTTCAGTAATTGGATTTATTTCAGGATTGTACTGAATATTATTTCTGTTAATTTCTGTTGCGGCTAATTGACCATAAAAAGTGAGGTGATAATTTGCTGATTTTATATACCAGTTCTGACTTTTTTCCCTATCAAAATTTTCGAGTGATTTTGCAATCCAATAAGAAGCCCTTGCTTTTGAAATTGGTCTTGAAGAAACATCCCATATTCTTTGAAAATGATATTTTGCTGCCGCAGGATCTTTCAGAAAAGTAATACTAATCCAACCAGCAAGCCATTCTGCTTCAGCGATTTCTGCATTGGTTAAGAGTCCATGGTTTAAAGACATCTTGTAAGCTGACATATATTCATGCTGGTCAATTAATCTTCTAATTAAAAAACTTTTTAATTTCCAAAACTTATCCGGACGCTCTAGATAAGATGGATCTTTTTTATTAATTTCCAACATCATTGACATAGCACTGTCATATTTTCTTTTTTTAATTCTCCATCTTAAGCGATCATGTTGTAAGCCAGCATTGTTTATTAATTTTTCAGGAACATTTGAGACTAGTTGATCAACTCCGCCAGAGAATGAGATTAGTCCTATTCTTGCTTCAAAAAGTTTTTGATAATCTTTTTCTACATATTTAACAAGAGAACGTGCAGTTCCATACTTTCCATTCCAAAGAAGTTGATTAATTCTTTTTTTATGATCTTCTTGTGTGAGATAATTCTTAAATTTACTTATTATGATCTTTTGTTCATTTCTAGTGAAACTCCCATTTATATATCCTTCTTTAATAAGTAATTCTGCAAGAGCATCGTTCCCTTTTTTGATTAGAGAATTTCCATAATATATTTTACCCCAACCAGTAAGTGGTTTTTGATCTTTAAAATAATCTATCAATTCATCATGATTATCAGAAAATGATATTTTGTTTTCTGTTTTTATTTTAATACTATCGATCAGTGGCCAATGTGAATTATCACTTAAAAAATTTCTATAGTCTGTGAATGTTAAACCATCGGCTCCATTGTAATGTCTAATCCAATTAAGAATATTTCGAGCATCTTCATTCTCAATTTTCTGACTTATAATTTTTACACTTTTCCACCTCCATTTTTTTGCCTGAGAAAGAGCTAGATCAAAATTTTCATAATCTTTATTGCTTAGTTTTAGCGACAGAAGAGGCTGTGCTGGCCTTTTAACAGGCATGAGACTTGATGTAATAGGTCTCTTTATTGGTTCAATATCTACTTTACCATCTAAATTATGATCAAAGATATTTTCACTTTGAGCAACCAATGATTGAAAGGTTAAAAAAAAGAGTATAAAGCCAATAAGTGGGAATTTAATCATTATGAGCACTGTATGTTAAAGACGGGTGAGTATATTTGTGATTTATTGTTTTTTAAATATATAAAAGTGTTAAAATATTATTATGTTTAAAGGTGTTTTTACGGCATTATTGACTCCATTTAAGGATGGAGCACTGGATGAAGCCTCTTTTAGGTCATTTATTGATTTTCAAATAAAATCAGGAATTCATGGATTAGTACCTGTAGGTACTACGGGAGAGTCACCAACTGTATCCCATGATGAGCACAAATTAGCTGTTGAAATTTGTATTGATCAAGCAAATAAAAAAGTTCCTGTTATTGCAGGAACCGGATCAAATAATACAGCAGAAGCCATTGAATTAACTAATCACGCATGTGAAAAAGGGGCAGACGCTGCATTGGTAGTAACCCCTTACTATAATAAGCCAAATCAGGAAGGGTTGTATGCACATTATAAAGCTATTGCTGAAAACTCAGATATTCCAATTGTGATTTATAATATTCCTGGTCGATCAATTGTTGATATGAGCTTAGAAACAATGAATAGACTATTTCAGATCAAAAACATAATTGGCGTTAAAGACGCAACATCTGACATATCAAGAGTATTTAAATATAAGAGCATAATAGGAGATTGCTTCAATCAACTATCCGGAGAAGATGCTACAACTTTAGCTTACATGACTTATGGAGGCCATGGATCAATTTCGGTCACATCAAATATTGCGCCAAAACTATGCTCTGACTTCATGAATTTATGTCTTGCTGGTAAATTTAATGAAGCCTCTAAAATTAATGATAAATTAATGAAATTGAATGAATGCCTATTCCTAGAGCCAAGCCCTGGACCTGCAAAGTATGCTGCCGAAAAACTCGGCCTAATGTCAAGAGAATTACGTCTTCCATTAGTAGAAATAAGCAAAAATACTAAAGATAGGGTCGATGAAGCAATGAAGTTTGCTTCCTTAATTTAAAATTGGGTCAGTCAGTACAAAATAGAAAAGCTCGATACAATTATTTTTTTCTTGAAAAATTTGAAGCCGGTATTGAGCTTCGTGGAAGTGAAATCAAATCCTTGAGAGATGGACGAGTTGATATTGCTGAGTCTTTTGCCCGGGAAGAAGATAATGAAATTTATTTAATTAATTCTTATTTTGCCAAATATTCAAATTCCTCATATATGAATCACGAGGAAAATAGGCAGCGAAAACTTCTTCTTCATAAAAAAGAGATAAGAAAAATTATTGGAAAACTTAATAAAGAGTCACTTACTTTAATTCCTATACAAATTTACTTTAATAGAAAAGGATTAGCTAAAGTTGAATTAGCATTATCTAAAGGTAAAAAAAATTACGATAAAAGAGAAAGTAAAAAGAAAAAATCTTGGGAAAGAGAAAAAAGGAATATTAAATGATATACTTAATTGCAATTGGCTCTAATTCACATTCGAGGTTTGGAAGTCCAATTAATAACCTTAAAAATTCAATCAAACTTTTAGAAACTAAAAATATTCAAGTTTTAAAAAAATCAAGTATTTATTTATCTCCTCCAAAAGATTTTAGAAAAGCAGCAGGAACTTTTTATAATGCAGTTGTTATGGTAAATACATCACTTAAGCCAAAAAATTTATTAAGAGAATTAAAAAAAATTGAATCCTTAATGGGTAGGCATAAATATAAAAAAAATACATCCAGAACTTGTGACTTAGATATAATACTTCATAAATCAAAAGATATTATAAGAGATGATACGTCAGAATTAACTTGTTTTATTCCTCATCCTGAAATGTGCAATCGTAATTTTGTAATGGCACCACTCACCGAAATATGCCCTAATTGGAGGCATCCAGTAGAAGAAAAGAGTATTTTAACTATTTCAAAAAGAAAATTCTTTACAGATAGGCTGTATAAAGCCACAAATGTGCTATAAAATGCATTTGTATGGTATTTCTTAGATATATATGTCAAATAGCGAACTTCTAAATTCTTTTAAGTCATTTGATCCTGATATTGATATCTCTTTGATTGAAAAAGCCTATGATTTTGCACAAAAAGCTCATAAGACTCAATTAAGACACTCTGGAGATCCTTACATTTCTCATCCGCTTGAGGTTGCTAAAATACTAGCTTCGCTAAAGCTAGATGTGTCAACTATTACTACAGGGCTATTACATGACACTCTTGAAGATACTGAGGCATCGAAAGAAGATATTATAGCGTATTTTGGAAATGAAGTAGCAAATCTTGTAGAGGGTGTTACAAAATTATCCAAGATAGACACATATTCAGAAAATAAATCGCAGGCTGAAAATTTCAGAAAATTAATTCTTGCGATGTCAAAAGATATTAGAGTTTTGTTAGTAAAGCTGGCTGACAGGCTACATAACATGAGAACCATTCAATTTATTCCAAATGAGAGTAGTCGAAAACGAATAGCCTCTGAAACTCTCGAGATTTATGCTCCACTTGCTGGAAGGTTAGGTATGCATGAGTTTAAAGATGAATTAGAAGATCTATCTTTTCAAATTTTGAATCCATCAGCTTATGCATCAATATTGAATAGAATTGAATATTTAAAAAAAGATAAATCAAATTTAACCGATAAAATCAAAACTAGAATCTTAGAGATACTTGAAGAGAAGAAAATTGATTGCTCAATAATAGGAAGAGAAAAAAAGGTATTTTCAATTTGGAATAAAATGCAAAAAAAGCAAATCGCTTTTCGTCAACTATCTGATATTTTTGCATATCGTATTTTAGTAAGTGATATTAATGACTGTTATAAGGTGTTGGGAATTATTCATGGACGATGGTCAGCGGTTCCAGGAAGTTTTAAAGATTATTTATCAACTCCAAAAATAAATAATTATCAATCTATACACACAACTATTGTGGGCCCTGAACGTCAACGAGTTGAATTACAAATAAGAACTGAAAATATGGATATAGTTGCTGAAAGAGGCATAGCGGCTCATTGGTCCTATAAAGATACTTACAACTTAATTGACCATTCTTCCAGTGACCCAATAAATGTTACATGGTTAAGAGATTTAGTTGATATTCTTGATAGTGGCGCAACCTCAGAAGAACTTCTTGAAGCAACAAAATTAGAAATATTTCAGGATGAAGTCTTTTGCTTCACTCCTAAAGGTGATTTGATACATTTACCCTACGGATCTAATTCAATCGACTTTGCTTATGCTCTGCACTCAGAAATAGGAAATAAATGTGTTGGATGCAAAATAAACGGAAAATCCCAAGCGCTATTTACTAAAATTCAAAATGGAGATGAAATTGAAATAATTACATCAAAAAGTGAAGCCCCTTCGGAAACATGGGAAAATATTGTTACAACGGCCAAAGCTCAGTCATCTATTAAGCGATATTTTAAGAAACAGGAAAAAAATGAATTCATAAACTTAGGTAAAGAGATTTTACTAAAAACCCTTAATGTTGATAAAGAAATTGCGCAACATACATTAGCAAGTTTAATTAGTCATTTTAAGAAAAAATCTAACGAAGATTTATTTAATTCCATTGGAAGAGGTTATATCAAACCAAGAGAGATAATGAAAGCTAGGCCTAAGAATAAATTATCTTTTTTTTCAAGATATCGTTATCGCAATAGAAAGTCACAAAAGATTGTAGATTTACCATTAGAGATTAAAAATCTACAGTCAGGTGTAGCTATTCATTTTGCAGAATGTTGTTTGCCTCTACCTAATGAAGATATAATTGGAATTCAAGAAAAAGATACTGGTATAATAATCCATACGCGAGATTGTAGAACCTTAACAAGTGATTACAGTAGAAGTGAATGGATAACTTCAACTTGGAAAGACACTAAGCAAAATCAATTATTTTCTGGTCGGATTAAAGTATCAGTTAAAAATGAAGCTGGATCTTTAGGTAAGTTAGCCACAATTATTGGAAATAATAACGGAAATATTACTAATTTAAATATCTCAGAAAGAAGTAATGATTTTTTTGATATGATATTTGTAATTGAGTTAAGAGATTTAAATCACTTGAATTTTATAATTGAAAAGCTTAAAGAAAATGAAATTGTAAGTGATGTAAAAAGATTATTTATTGATTAAAATTATGAATTCAGAAGAAATACTCAAAATTTTAGAAAAAGTGAATGCAATCCAATATGGTCATTTCATCTTATCATCAGGGAAGAGATCATCTACTTATTGTCAATGCGCAAAAATTTTCATAGACCCAAAAGTTGGATCAAAGATTTGCAATTCATTAGCCAAAAAGATAAAAGATCAAATAGATCAAAAAATCGACTATGTCGTTTCTCCGGCGATGGGAGGAATTCTTGTAGGCTATGAAACAGCTAATCAATTAAACTCTCAATCAGTTTTTTTTGAAAGAGTTGAAAATGAATTTCAAATGAGAAGAGGATTTGAAATAGAAGAAAATAAAAATGTATTATTTGTTGAAGATGTTATCACAACTGGAAAGTCATCAAAAGAATGCTTATTTGAATTAGAAAAATTAAATATTAATTTATTAGGTATAGCTTGTATTGTGGATCGTTCTTCAGAAGATATATTCAGTGATCATGAGATTATTTCATTAATAAAACTTGATATCCCAGTATATGATGAAGAAGATTTGTCAGAAGAGCTTAAATCTATAAATCCAATCAAACCTGGAAGTAGAATTATTTAAAAATATGAATGAATTGCCAAGATTGGGCGTGAATATAGATCACGTAGCCACTTTAAGAAATGCAAGAGGGGAGGACTATCCTAGTCCAGTAAGAGCTGCTATTTTATGTCAAGAGTCTGGCGCAGATGGGATAACAGCTCATCTAAGAGAGGATAGACGGCACATTAGAGACTCTGACATTCAAGAAATTAAAGAACAAATATCAATACCATTAAATTTTGAAATGGCTCCGACAAATGAAATGTTAGATATTGCTGTTAGAACACTGCCAAATGCTTGTTGTATTGTTCCTGAAAAAAGAGAGGAGGTCACAACAGAAGGTGGAATTGATGTAAAACGCTCTCATAATGTTTTAGGTCCTATCATAAATGAACTTAAAAAAAATAATATTAGAGTTTCATTATTTGTTGATGCATCAAATGATCAAATAGAATTATCAAAGGAGCTTGGAGCAGATATCGTTGAAATACATTCTGGAGAGTTTTGTAGAAAGGTACATTATAAATCTGATTTTCAAAATGAACTGAATAAGATTAAGGAGTCAGCGAGCTTTGCGAATAGTATAGGCTTGGAAACACATATTGGACACGGTATAACTTTTGAGACAATAATTGAGTTATCTAGAATTGAAGAAGTAAAAGAATTTAATATTGGCCATTTCATAATTGCAGAGTCAGTTTTTATTGGGCTAAGTGAAGCAATAAAAAAGTTTAAAAATCTAGTTAGGGATAATAGAAAAGTTTTATGATTGGAATAGGGTCAGATTTGTTAGATATAAGAAGAATAGAGAAAACTATCTCTAGATTTGGGGATCGTTTTAAAAATAAAATATTTACTAAAAATGAAATTTATAAATGTGAAAAAAGATTAAATAAGATTGAATGTTATGCAAAACGATTTGCCGCAAAAGAAGCTACATCAAAAGCACTTGGAACTGGATTTAGAAAAGGTGTATTTTGGAAAGATTTAGAAATAGTAAATCTACCATATGGCAAGCCGACAATAAAATTTCATGGAAATTCATTGAAACATTTAAATTCGTTGTTACCGCCTGCAAGCAATCCTAGTATCAATCTTACAATAACAGATGAGTATCCTTATGCACAAGCTTTAGTAATTATCTCATCTGAAAAAAGTAAATAATGAAAAAGATAAATAAAAAAAAAGAAGATGATTTTTTATCAAAAGACTGGTTCATATCTAATACAAAAACTATATTTTATGCAATTTTAATTGCTCTAGTTATAAGAACTTTTTTCTTCCAACCTTTTTTTATTCCTTCATCTTCAATGGAGCCAAATTTACTGGTGGGTGATCGATTATTTGTATCTAAGTATTCATATGGGTACAGTAGACATTCTTTCCCATTTAGCCTGAACATCATTAAGGATCGTATTTTTTTTAATAAAATTAAAAGAGGAGATGTTTCAGTATTTAAAGTTCCAACTGATACAGGTCCAAATAAAAAGTCTTTTGGTGTTGATTATATAAAACGAATTGTAGCTATTCCTGGTGATAAGATTGAAATGAAGAATGGAGTTTTAACAATTAATGACATCAAATTAGAGCAAAGGAAACTAAGAACTGATAAAAAAGTATTAAAAAATGAAAAAATAATTGAATTAGATGTCTTTTTAGAAACTAACATAGATGGCAAGTCATACGAAATTTATAATTATTATGATGATGGACCTGCAGATGATTTTGAAGAATATATTATTCCAGAAAATTATGTCTTTGCTCTTGGTGATAACAGAGATAACTCAAAAGATAGTCGTTTTGTTGGCCCAATACCAATTAAGAATCTAGTTGGAAAAGCTCAAATTATTTTTTTTTCAACAAAAGATGGTTCTACTATTCTAGAAATTTGGAAATGGCCATTTGGTATTCAGTATAAAAGATTATTTAATTTAATAAATTAAATTGACCATGCAAAACAAGATTCAAAAAAAAATTAATTATCATTTCAAAGATGAACGTATTCTTCTCCGTGCACTTACGCATAAAAGTAAAATCAATGAATTAAGTAACGAAGTATTAGAGTTTTTGGGTGACAGAGTATTGTCATTAATTATTTCTGAGAAATTAATTGAAATGTACCCATTTGATAAAGAGGGAATTTTAGATAAGAAACTTAGCAATTTAGTAGATAAGAATGCATGCCATAAGATTGCTCAAAAAATTGATCTAATGGAATTTATTTTATTGGGCAGTACAGAAATTCAATCAGAAGGTAATCAGAAAAAAAGTATACTATCAAATTGTTGCGAAGCTCTAATCGGTGCAATTTATGAAGATGGTGGTTACGATGAAGCTAAGAAATTTGTATTATTATTTTGGGATGACTTATTCAAAAGTTTAGACTTAAAACCTATCGATCCAAAATCTGCTCTACAGGAGAAACTGCTTAAAAAGTATAAAAAACTTCCCATTTATGAGATAATTAGTAAAAGTGGACCTGATCATAGCCCTGTGTTTTGCATAGAGGTTTCATTTGAAAACTATATTTCTACTAAAGCAGAATCCAGCACAGTTAAAGAGGCCGAAAAATTGGCAGCTACAAAGTTCATAGAAAGTAATAAGATTAAGTGAAGAGTGGAAGCATATTACTTCTCGGCCCTACTAATTCGGGTAAATCTACCTTGTTGAATAAAATTGTTGGAAAACGAGTGACTATGGTATCTCGAAAACAACAATCAACAACATTTAATCAAAAAGCTGTAATAAATATATCAGAGGCAGAGTTTATTTTTAGTGATACACCAGGAATTTTTGCATCAACTAAAAGAATATCAAATAAAATGACAAACTCAGCTTTTTCTGAGATTGATCAAGTACATCTTATTTTTTTAGTAATGGATATCTCTAAAAAAAATGAAATAGAATTTAAGAAAATTATTGAAACATTAAAAAATAAAATTAAAAAAGATCAAAAGATTTTTTTATTATTAAATAAAACAGATAAAGTAAAAAAAAATATAGTTCTTAAGAAAATAGATAAATTTAAAAATTTAGATCTTTTTGATTCCATTTTTCCAATATCTGCATTATCTAATACTGGTATTGAAAACTTATTAAATTTTACAAAAAATTATCTACCAAAAAGAAAAAATAGATATTCAACAAAAAAAAGACTATTCATTAAAAAAGAGTTATTTTACTCAGAAGTAACTCGTGAGAAAATTTATGATATAGTTCATAAAGAGATACCGTATCAATGTAAAGTACTAACTGAAAAGGTAATTAAGTCAAAGGACTCAGTAAAAATATATCAGATGATAAAAGTAAATAAAAAATCCCATAAAAATATCCTCATTGGTAAGAATGGATCTACATTAAAAGAAATTGGAACACTTGCTAGAAAAGAAATTTCAAATTATGAAAATAAAAAAATACACCTTTTTTTATTTGTTAAACTATTTTCTGAAAAAAATATATGAGATGGGAAAGTAATGGATTAATTTTGAATTTTTCCAAATATAATGAAAAGTCATATATTTTAGAAATTTTTACAGAAGAATATGGTAAGCATAAAGGCATTATAAGAGGACTCCACTCAAAAAATAAGAGATCTATTATAGAGCCAGGAAATGAAGTTTTTGCTACTTGGTCTGGAAGACTTGAAACACACCTCGGTAATTATAATGTTGAGCCAATTAAATTGTGGTCTTCATATATCTTGCAATTTAAGGACAAATTAAGTGCAATTTCATCTATTTGTTCTTTAATATCCCTTACCATGGCAGAGCGACAGCCAAATCCTCTAATATATTTTTCAAGTAAAAAACTTATTGAAATTGTTACGTCTACGAGAGATGACTGGGTTAGAGAGTATGTATTTTGGGAAATGCAATTATTAAGCGAGATCGGTTATGGCCTAGACCTTGAAAGATGTGCCGTTACCTCAAAATCTTCTGATTTAGTTTATGTTTCTCCATCAAGTGGCAGAGCAGTAACGAATGAAGGTGCTGGTGAATTTAGAAATAAATTATTTCCTTTACCAAAATTTATGACGGATTTTAAAGCTAATTATGATAATGATGATATCTATAATGCTTTGAATTTGACTGAATTTTTTTTTAAGAAAAGATTTTTTCTTCCAAACAATCTTAATTTCCCTCAATCGAGGAATCGTTTAAAAGAGTTATTCAATCATTAATTATATGAGTATAAAAAAAATTGATTTCTCAAATGCACTAGAAGAACGCTACTTATCATATGCATTATCAACAATAACTCACAGAGCCCTTCCTGATGTAAGAGATGGATTAAAGCCAGTTCATAGAAGGCTTCTTTTTGCAATGTATCAATTACGATTAAATAATAATTCTGGATTTAAAAAATCAGCACGAATTGTTGGTGATGTTATAGGTAAATATCATCCTCACGGTGACCAATCAGTTTATGAAGCTCTTGTAAGGCTGGCTCAAGAATTTTCAACACGTTACCCTTTGGTGGATGGACAAGGAAATTTTGGTAATATTGATGGCGATAACGCTGCCGCAATGAGATATACGGAGGCACGTTTGACATCACTGGCTGAAATAATGCTAAAAGATATATCTGAAGATACTATTGATTTAATTAAAACTTATGATGGAGTAGAGCAAGAACCCATAGTATTGCCCGCCGCTTTTCCAAATCTTCTCGCAAATGGAAGTACAGGAATTGCTGTTGGAATGGCAACTAATATACCGCCTCACAATATAGGAGAACTTTTTACGGCTCTTTTAAAATTTTTAAAAAAACCAAACTTAAGCAATAATGACTTAATTAAAATTATCCCTGGTCCAGATTTCCCAACAGGAGGGAAAATTATTGATAGCAAAGCTTCACTGAAAGAAGCTTATTCGAAAGGCAAAGGAACAATCAGACTGAGAGCGAACTGGAAAGAAGAAAGCTTAGGTCGTGGTCAATATCAAATTGTTGTTTATGAGATTCCTTACCAAGTCAATAAATCGAAAATTATCGAAAAAATATCAGAAATGATTGATGATAAAAAAATTAATTACCTGGAAACTATCCAGGATGAATCAACTGAGGATATAAGGATTGTTTTAATTCCAAAAAACAGAACATTTGAGCCTAATGTTGTGATGGAAGATTTATTTAAAAATACTGACCTTGAAATACGATATTCAATTAATTTAAACGCTATAAGTAGTAAACTTGATCCCAAAATTTTTAGTTTAAAAGACTCATTGCTATCATTTTTAAATCATCGGTACGATGTTCTGAAAAGAAGGTCGAAATTCAGACTTTTAAAAGCTAAAAATAGAATTGAGATTCTAAAAGGTTTTTTGATCGTTTTTGCATATTTAAATCAAGTCATAAAGATTATAAGAACAGAGGATAATCCTGAAAAAAAATTGATGCAAAAATTTAAAATTAACCAAAGGCAAGCTGAGGCGATCTTAGCAATGAGATTAAGACAGTTAAAAAAGTTAGAAGAGAAGCAAATTAAAGACGAGCATAAGGAGTTATTAGCGACAAAAAAAGAATTAGAACTAATTCTTCGTTCAAAAACTAAACAAACTTCATTATTAGAAAATGAATTTAGAGAGAATCTAAAAATTTTTGAGAGTATTAAGGGATGCGTAGATCGTAGAACAATTATTAATAACGATTTCAAGGTTGTCGAATATCAAGTTGAACAATTTGAAACAAAAGAGCCAGTTTCAGTTGTATTATCAAAAAATGGATGGATTAAATCAATTAAAGGTCATCAAGATAATTACGATAATATAAAATATAAAGAAGGTGATAATAAAAAATTCGTTATTTTATGTAAAAATAATGACAGGTTATTGCTTTTTTCTTCTCTTGGAAAATTTTATACAATTAATTGTTCTAAAATTAATACAGGAAGAGGATTTGGAGATCCAATAAGTTTAATGATTGATAAAAGTGATAATGAAGAAATTATTTTTGTTAAAATGTATGAGACTGATAAAGAATATTTAATAACAAGCTCATCAGGAAAGGGATTCTTTGTAAACTCTAACGATTTGATGGCATCTACTAAATCTGGAAAAAAAGTGATGAATTTGAAAGATAATGATCGTGCAGTATCTTGTTATGAAAAAAAAGGTGACCTTATCGGTGTTTTTAGTGGTGAAAAAAAATCAACTAAACTTCTCATAATTGATAATTTAGATATTCCACATATGCAAAAAGGTCGTGGAGTCATTCTGCAAAAATTTAAAAATGGTAAAACGCTCTTTTCAATTTGCTTAGACTCCAATGAAGACATACTTGATAAAAATAATAAAGTTCTGTTATCTACAAAAGAAATGAAAAAATGGTTAGGTAAAAGAGCTCAAGCAGGTAAGATTGAACCGAAGAATTTACATTTAAAAATTATAGATTAATTAAGTCACTATGTCTGATTTTCCAAATAGTTATTATGCAGCAAGCTTAAATAGAAATAAAAAATCTTATTCAAAACTAACTGGTAATTATGATTGTGATGTATGTGTTATTGGAGGTGGCTTTACTGGGTTATCAACTGCTATTGAAGCTTCGAAACAAGGTTTAAAAGTAATACTGATTGAACAAAATATAATTGGCTGGGGGGCATCTGGTAGAAATGGAGGTCAAATTTGGAATGATGTTTCTTGGGGAATTGAAAACATAGAAAAAAATTATGGTTTTACTCATGCTAATCAACTTTGGAACATCTCACAAGCAGCTGTAGAATTAATAGATGAACGAATAGCTGAGTTTGGAATAGAATGTGATAAAAAAAATGGTGGCATTAATGCTGCGACAAGCCCATCAAAATTTCAAGAGTATATTGAAAACTCTGAGTATAAGTTAAAAACTTTTAATTATAATAAGATGGAGGTTTTAAGCAAAATACAAACTCAAGAAGAAATTGGTTCCTCTATTTATCATGGCGGTATTTTAGACCATGGCGCTGGACACTTGCACCCACTAAAATATTCACTTGGTTTAATGGATGCAGCTGAGCAACTTAATGTAAATATTTTTGAGAATTCCCAAGTTAAAAAGATTAATCAAGCCAGAGACTATATTGAAGTTCTTACACCTGATGGGCAAGTGAAGGCTAAAAAAATTGCTGTATGTTGTAATGCATACTTAAAAGGTTTAAACCTAGGAATAGAGAATAAAATTATGCCATGTGCAACTTACATTGTATGCACTGAACCTCTTGAGTCAGAATTACAAAATTGTATTTTACAAAATGATTATTGTGTAAGTGATACCAATTTTGATTTAAATTATTATCGATTGTCAGAAAGTAAAAGAATGTTGTTTGGAGGAGTTGTTGGCTATTCTTTAAAAAATGTCGAAAAACTAAAAAAAAGAACCAAGGCGCAATTAGATAAGGTATTTCCTCAACTTAAATCTCTCAAGGTAGATTATATATGGGGAGGATACATTGCCATTACTGTAAATAGAGTCCCTGATATTGGAATGTTAGATGATAGAGTTTTTTATGCTCATGGATTTTCTGGTCACGGTGTTGCATTTACTGGTATTGCTGGCAAAATCTTAGCCGAAAGTATGGCCTCAGAGAAAACGGCTGAATTAGAAGCGTTTGAGAAAATTAAACATAGAAAGTTTCCAGGAGGAAGAATATTTAGAATGCCTCTTCTAGTGACAATAAGTGCGATGCAAAGAATGATGGACATTTTTAATGCATAAGGTTTTATTTATTGGCTTGGGAACTATGGGCTTTCATATGGCTGGCCACCTAAGCAAAAGCAATGATGTAATTGTTTATAACAGAACAACTTCAAAATCTCATGAATGGATGAATAAATACGATGGAGGCTTTATTGAAAAATTATCAGAGATTAAGGATGAACCAAACTTTGTTGTGTCATGTGTTGGTAACGATGATGATTTAGTTGATATTACCACTTCCGAAAAAGGATGCTTTAATTATCTTAGTAAAAATTCAATTTTTATTGATCACTCAACAGTTTCACCTCAAGTTGTTAAATTAATTGAAAGTGAAGCAAGCAAGAGGAGTATTCGCTTTCTAGATGCACCTATTTCTGGAGGAGAGGCTGGCGCAATAAATGGAACATTAAGTATAATGGTGGGAGGTAAAATAGATCATTTCAATTTTGCTAAAAAATTGATGGGCGCTTATGGAAAAAAAATAAAATATATGGGAGAAACAGGTTCAGGACAATTAACTAAAATAATTAATCAAATCTGTATCGCTGGTTTAGTTCAAGGATTATCTGAAGCAGTATATTTTATGAAGCAAACTGATCTAAATGTAGATGATGTTCTTGAAGTAATCTCAAGTGGCGCAGCTCAATCATGGCAACTAGATAATCGTTTAAAAACAATGGTAGAAGATAAATTTGATTTTGGATTTGCGGTTGATTTAATGAGAAAAGATTTAGGGATCGCATTTAATCAGGCAAGTGAATTTGGAATAGACCTTGAAGTGACTAAGATTGTTGATCAGTTTTATTCAGACTTACAAGAAATGGGACACAATAAGCTTGATACATCAAGTCTTCTTAAAAGACTAGTCAGATGAATTAAGAGTTTTTGCAATATAAGGAGCAAAGTATGTAAGTATAGCATCTGCACCTGCTCTTTTAAAAGATGTAAGCTGTTCAATAATTACTTTATCTTCGTCAATCCAACCCTTTTCACCTGCGGCTTTTATCATTGAATATTCTCCGGATACTTGATACGCGAATGTGGGAAACTTAAACTCATTTTTAATTTTACTAATAATATCAAGATAGCTTATTCCAGGTTTTACCATAATAAGATCTGCACCTTCTGAAATATCAAGAGCGGCTTCCCGAAGAGCTTCGTTTGAATTTGAGAAATTCATTTGATAACTTTTTTTATCAGATTTTAAGATTTTGTGGGAGCCAACAGCATCTCTGAAAGGTCCATAAAAATTTGATGCATACTTTGCGGCATATGAAAGCAATATCATATTTTTATAATCATTATTTTCTAATGCTTCTCTTATAAGTCCAATGCGACCATCCATCATATCGGATGGCGCTATAATATCCGCTTTATGCATTGCCAATAATAAAGATTGTTGAACCAAAACTTGATTAGTTTCATCATTCAAAATTTCGTATTTATTATTTAGTAAGCCATCATGTCCATGAGATGTATAAGGATCTAAAGCAACATCACACATTACTCCAAAACTAAGATCCTGATTTTTTATTTTGTCTAATGCCCTGCAAACTAAATTTTTCTCATTAAGAGATTCACTTCCATTTTCATTTTTTAACTCATCAGGAGTGTTAGGGAATAGCGCAATAAGATTAATCTTATTATCTGAAGCAATATCAATAACTTCTGATAAGCGGTCGATAGAATAGCGATAAACTCCAGGCATTGATTGAATTTCGTTTTTTATATTTTCTCCTTCACAAAGAAAAATTGGCCAAATTAAATCATCTCTTGTTAGCTTATTTTCACTAACTAAATTTCTAATCCATTTAGATTGTCGATTTCTCCTTAATCGACTCAATGGATATTCTTCCAAATAACTAGTCATCTTTTCTTTTTAGGCATGATTATAAATGAACTTGTAGTATTGATATAATCTTCGTAACCCTCTTTTGTATTTTTTATTTGGCTTTCTAACATTGAAACACCAGATACTTTTAACAAAAAATAAGTCATAGCAAATGGTGCAATAATGACATAAAAATTAAATGTTACTCCATAAGATATTATAAAAATACCCCACCAAAAAAGGCTATCGCCAAAATAATTAGGATGTCTTGAGTAATTCCAAAGACCCTTATCCATTACTTTTCCATCATTAGAACTATCAGATTTAAATTTAGTAAGCTGACTATCTGCTAAACTCTCTATAAGAATACCAGTGATTGAGATAAATATACCAATAATTGAAATAAAATTAATTTTAATAACTAAATTAGAAATAAATAGTGCTTGAAGTGGAAGTGAGACTATTGCTATTAATATTACTTGGGTAATATATGAGATTAAATACATTCCAAAATTACCATATTTTTTTTTTATCTTTACATATCTGATATCTTCACTTTTTTTATGATTACGCAGATGAAGATAAATCATAAGTCTTAAGGACCAAGCAAATACGATAAGTGATGTAATAATATTGATTAATGTAAAATTGTTTTCATCTATCAAAAGGATTATACAAACAAAGAAGAAACTTGGGCCCCAATATGTATCTATAATATCAGCTTTTTTTGAATATTGAGAATAGATCCATAAAATAGTGACTACTAGCCAATTGAATATTATTATAATTAAAAAATTTGTTATCATCTCATAGGTATATATATGTTTTTTAAGTATTTAGAAAACCATAAATTTTTAGCGTTTTCTCATAGAGGTGGAGCACTTGAAAATAAAGAAAATACTATAGACGCTTTTCAAAAATCTATAGAAATAGGCTATCAATATATTGAAACAGATGTTCAATGCACTAAAGATGATAGATTGATAATATTTCATGATAATGATCTACTGAGAATAAATAATCAAAATATAAAGATTTCAGAAGTTTTATATGAAGATCTAAAGAAAATAACTATTTTTGATAATCAAATAATTCCATTATTTGATGATGTCATTAATAACTTCAGTAAAATCAATTTTAATATTGATCCCAAAACTGATAAAGCAGCTATTTTGTTAAGGGATAAGTTAATGAAAAGAAATGATTTAGAGAGATTTTGTGTAGGTTCTCATTATCAAAAACGTCTTAATTTATTTCGACTAGAAAAATTGAGTCAGATAACAACATCAATGTCTAGGCAGGAAGTAATAAAGCTTTTTATAAAACAGTATTTCAATATATTTGATTTAAAGACACCGTGTGTTCAGGTTCCAATTAGCTTTAAAGGAATAACAATTGTAAATGAAAAATTTGTTAATTTAGTGCATGAGCAAAATAAGAAAATTCATGTTTGGACTGTAGACAGTCAAGATCAAATGCAGTCCCTTATTAATCTTGGAGTGGATGGTATAATGACCGATAGGCCTTCTTTATTAAAAGATACTCTGATAAAAAATAATTTATGGATTTAGTTTTTTGATATTGTCATCTATCATATAAATGGTCATAATTTTTAATTGAATATGGAAAATAAAAAAATATCAATTGCATCCGATCATGCCGGTATTTCGCTAAAGGAATTGGTGTCTGAACACTTGACACGTGAAGGTCATGAAATAATCAATCATGGGACATTTAGTAATGACTCAGTAGATTATCCAGATTATGCTAAAAAAGTTACAAATGATATCATTAGTAAAGTTTCTAATTTTGGAATTTTAATCTGTGGAACAGGACAAGGAATGGCAATTACGGCTAATAAACAAGAAGGTATAAGGGCCGCACTTTGTTATGAGCCAGAAATTGCTGAATTATCAAGATCACATAATGACTGTAATGTATTGACTTTGGGAGCAAGGTTTATAGATAGTACTGTTGCAATTGAATGCATTTTAAAGTTTATTAATACTCCTTTTGAGGGGGGTAGACATCAAAATAGGATTGATAAAATATGAGTTTTTTTTCTAAATCAATATCTGAGACAGATAAAATTATCTTTGGTTCAATACAAGACGAGCTTGCACGGCAACAAAACCAAATAGAATTAATTGCTTCTGAAAATATAGTTTCAAAAGCTGTGCTTGAAGTACAAGGTTCAATTTTTACTAATAAGTATGCCGAGGGATACCCTAATTCAAGGTACTATAGTGGGTGCGATTATGTAGACATAGCTGAAGAACTGGCTATTGAAAGAGTTAAAAAGCTATACAAGTGCAATTATGCTAATGTTCAACCTCATTCTGGCGCCCAAGCAAATGGTGCTGTTTGTTTAGCTCTATTGAAACCCGGTGATACAATTTTGGGAATGAGTTTAGATGCTGGAGGACACTTAACTCATGGTGCAGCTCCTTCTCAATCAGGAAAATGGTTTAACGCCGTACAATATGGTTTGAATGATGAGGCTCTAATTGATTATGACCAGGTCGAACGATTAGCATTAGAACATAAACCAAAGATGATTATTGCAGGTGGAAGCGCATATTCCAGAATAATAGATTTTAAAAAATTTAGAGATATATGCGATAAGATTGATGCATATCTGCATGTTGATATGGCTCACTACTCTGGATTAATAGCAGCTGAAGAGTATCCAAATCCAATTGAGCATGCACACGTAGTTACATCGACAACTCATAAAACAATCAGAGGACCTAGAGGTGGAATGATTTTGTCAAATGATTTAGATTTGGGAAAAAAGTTCAATTCATCCGTCTTTCCAGGCCTTCAAGGTGGACCATTAATGCATGTTATTGCTGCTAAAGCAGTAGCTTTTGGAGAAGCTTTAGATCCATCTTTCAAAGAGTACATTAAGCAAGTGTTAAAAAATGCACATGTTTTAAGTGAAACGTTGGTCGAAGGTGGTTTAAAAATAATTTCTGGAGGAACTGATACTCATTTAATGCTTGTAGACCTTACAGCTAAAAATGTTACCGGAAGTGAAGCTGAATTAAATCTGGAAGAAGCTGGCATAACATGCAACAAGAATGGAATTCCAAATGATCCACATCCGCCAAAAATCACATCTGGCATTAGATTGGGTACACCAGCAGGCACAACTCGAGGCTTTAAAGAAAATGAGTTTAAACTTGTTGGAGATCTAATTTTGGATGTCCTTAACGGCATGCAGGGCTCACCTGAGGAGAGAAAATCAATTAATGAGAACGTAAAGTCAAAAGTTGGTGCACTTTGTGCAGAATTTCCTATATATAGTAATTAAATTCCTATATATAGTGGATTAATTATGAAATGTCCTTTTTGCGGTAACGAAGATACTCAGGTTAAAGACTCTAGGTCAACTGAAGATAATTCTGCTATAAGAAGAAGAAGATTTTGCGCAGCTTGTGGCGCTCGTTTTACAACTTTTGAAAGAATTCAACTAAGAGAATTAACTGTACTAAAGAAAAATGGTAAAAAAGTACCATTCGATCGAGATAAGCTAGAAAGATCTATTCATATTTCATTGAGAAAACGTCCAGTTGAGAGTGATCGAGTTGAAAGAATGATTAGTGGTATCGTGAGAAGAGTCGAAAGTTTAGGAGAGTCAGAAGTTGAATCAAATGTTATTGGTGAAATTGTGATGGAAGGCCTTCAAAGCATTGACTCAGTAGCTTACGTAAGATTTGCCTCAGTTTATAAAAATTTTCGTGAAGCTCGAGATTTTGAGGAATTTCTTGGGGAAATTACATCAAATAAAGATTAGGTATTTAATTGCATCATAAGCACTACATGGAGATTGCCTCTAGAATGGCTTTCAGGGCTAAAGGTACCACTGCACCTAATCCAAGTGTAGGAGCTATAATTGTTAAAGATGGAAAAATATTATCAAGAGGGTGGACAGGTAAGAATGGACGCCCTCATGCTGAATTCAATGCAATAAAAAGAATTAAAAATAAAAAAAAACTGAATGGAGCAACTTTATATTGCACTCTTGAGCCATGTTCACATAAAGGTAAAACAGGACCTTGTGCAGAATTAATTTTAAAATATGGAATTAAAAATGTCTTCATTTCTTCTGTTGATAAAAATAAAATTGTTGATGGAAAAGGAATAAAAAAATTAAAGCAAAATAATGTAAATGTTAAGTTTGTAAGGAATAAAAAAATAAATTTAATAAATAATATTTTTTTTAATTCAATAAATAAGAAAAAGCCATTCCTAACTCTTAAGATTGCATCAACAATTGACTCAAAAATAGCTACGTCGAACTTTGAAAGTAAGTGGATAACCTCTAAAGCTTCTCGGTTAATCGGACACTCATTAAGATTTAGAAATGATTGCTTATTAACTACCAGTCAAACAGTATTAAAAGACAATCCTCTCCTAGACTGTCGGCTTGAAGGACTAGAAAATTATTCTCCTGATATTTTTATATTAGATCGAGAGCTAAAAATAGATTTATCGAAGAATATTTTTAAACAAAAGAATAGAAAAATCTTTATTCTGCATAATATTGATCCTAAAAAAATTAAGTCAGCAAAATACAAAAAAAAGAAAATCGAATTAATTTCAATATCTCAAAGTAACAGCTCTTTGAACATAAAAGAAGTTTTAAAAAAAATTGCTGATTACGGTTATCACTTAATTTTAGTTGAGGGCGGTGGAAAAATTAGTGCTTCACTGCTTTCAAATGATTTAGTTGATAATATATATTGGTTTAAGGCATCTAAATTTATTGGACAAGAAGGAATTAGTGCAATAGAAAAACTAGGTATTCATGATATGAAATCGATAAAAAAATTTAATCTATCAAAAGTAACTAAACTTGAAGACAATACTCTCAATATATTTATAAAAAAGTAAAAAAATGTTTACAGGCATAATTGATCATAATGGCGAGATAATTAAAATTACAAAAAAAAGAAATAAGGATATTTCTATCTTTGTATTAACAAAATTTAAACCTAAAGATATTAAACTGGGCTCCTCTATCTGTTGCAATGGTGTTTGCTTAACAGTTTGCAAGATCAAAAAATTAAAAAATAAATTAGAATTATTATTTGATGTTTCTAATGAAACTATAAATTGTACAAACTTTTCTAAACTGAAAATTGGCAGCAAGATTAATCTTGAGAAATCATTAAGAATAGGTGATGAGATCAGTGGCCATTTTGTATTTGGTCATGTTGACGAGGTTTCAAAATTATTAACAATAAAAAGAATTAAAGGTTCTCATCAGTTAAAATTCAGTAAATCAAAGAAACTCTCAAAATATATCGCAAAAAAAGGCTCTATTGCAGTAGATGGTGTATCTTTGACTATTAATTCCACTGACTCAAAATCATTTAGTGTCAATATTGTTCCTTATACTTGGGAACATACAAATTTTAATAAGCTAAAGATAAATTCTCTAATAAATGTTGAAGTCGACATGCTAGCAAGATATGTTAGCCAAAATTTAAAGTAGTATAAAAATGACAGCTGAATTTATATCATCAATTGAGGAAATAATAGAGGACCAAAAGAATGGAAAAATGGTCATCATGGTTGATGATGAAGGTAGGGAGAATGAGGGTGACCTAATTCTTCCAGCTGAAAAAGTTGATGATAAAGCTGTAAACTTTATGGCAAAATACGGGAGAGGATTAATTTGTTTACCCCTCACTGCATCAAGAGTAAGAGAATTAAACTTACCTTTGATGGCTCAAAACAATCAAGAAAGAGACCCAACAGCCTTTACAATATCTATCGAAGCAAAAGAGGGAGTTACCACTGGTATTTCTGCACAAGATAGAGCAACAACAATTCAAACTGCAATTGATAAAAATAAATGTGAAAATGATATTACAAGTCCTGGTCATGTTTTTCCATTAGTTGCAAGGGATGGCGGTGTTCTTGTAAGAGCAGGTCATACCGAGGCATCTGTAGATCTTGCAAGACTATCAGGCAATATTCCTGCAAGTGTAATATGTGAAATTATGAATGACGATGGCACAATGGCGAGAGTTCCCGACCTGATTAAATTTTCTCAAAAACACCAAATTAAAATTGGAAGAATAGTTGACCTAATATCTTATCGTCTAGAAAAAGACACTAATATTAAATTAACTCATGAAGGCAAGATCGATTTGATGCAAGAAAATGAATTTGATCTTAAAATATATGAGAGCTTAGTAGATAAAACTGAACAGATAGTTTTATCAAAAGGTGATGTTTCAAATGGAGAACCTGCAATGGTGAGGGTATATGTAATGAATATATTTGACGATATATTTGGAGATTATGGGAGTGGAAGCGAAACACTAAAAAAAACAATAGATATTATTTCAAAAGAAGGCCGTGGTATTCTTATACTCGTGAGAGATAGCAGCACATCAGTTATTAGTCATTTTATGAATAGCAAGTCAAATTTGAAAGAAAATAAAAGTGAACCAGAAAGATCAGAACTAAGAATATACGGAATGGGCGCACAAATTTTAAATGAATTAAATGTACGCAAGATGATCTTATTAACTAATACAGATTGGAAGTTTATTGGCCTTGACGCATATGGTATAGATATTGTGGAGAAAAAATTTCTTTCTGAAATATAATAATTGTATGAAAAAAAAACTAAAGTTTCTTATTGTTTCTTCAAGCTTTTATCCAAAAATTACAAATACAATGAATCAGGAAGCAATAAAGTATTTAAAGAAACTTAATCACAACTATGAGTTATTTCAGGTTCAAGGTTCTTTAGAAGTTCCCACAATGATTTCTATTTTATTATCAAAAAAAAAATATGATGCAGTTGTTGCTATTGGTTGTATTATTAGAGGCAAGACAAGTCATTATGATTTCATCTGTGGAAATATCGTTTCTTCTCTCCTAGATCTATCAATCAAAAAATCAACCCCAATATCAAATGCAATTCTAAATTGTGAGAATATGACTCAAGCAACTGAACGGTGTTCAGGTAAAATGAATAGAGCAAAAGAATCAGTTGACGCAGCTTTATCTGTCTTAAAAAACCTCTGATCATGACAGAAATAAAGTCTTTGCAGAGAATGCTTGCTGTTCAGGTTCTCTATCAAGAATCAATAAATCCACACGATGATAGTTTTGACATCAATAGAACTTTGATAGATGCGGTTGAAACATTAAAATTAAATAAATTAAAAATGAAATCCAATCTAAATTTTGCAAAGAAAATTTATTCAGGAGTATCTAATAACAATAAGGCGATAGATGCTGATATACTTTTAGCATTAGGGTCTAGTCATGATTTTAAAAAATTTGAGAATCTTCTTCAATTTATATTGAAAGCAGCAGTATTTGAACTCAAGTATGATAATCAATTATCAAAAAAGATAATTATTTCTGAATATTTAAAGATCACTGATTCTTTTTATGCAAATAATGAGGCTTCATTAGTGAATGGAATATTAGATAATATTCAAATTAATTGATAATGTCCCCAATTTCATCGAAAAATTAAAGATTGCAAATACTCTATTTTTTTGGCATTTTGCACCAGAAATTCGAATTCAAATAAAAAGAGGAACATCAATAATGAGTATAATAAATTTAATTATAGTTAGTGGTCTATTATCGTTAGTTTACGGTTTCTGGGCTGGGAATTCAGTACTGAAGGCCGATGCTGGAAATAGTAAAATGCAAGAAATATCTTCTGCTATTCAAGAAGGTGCACAAGCATATTTAAATAGACAATATACGACTATTGCAATAGTTGGAGCAGTTATATGCGTTTTATTGTATCTCTACTTTAAAGATTTATGGATTATAGGCGGTTACTTGATTGGAGCTATTTTATCTGGCGCCGCTGGCTATATTGGGATGATTATTTCTGTTCGAGCAAATGTTAGAACTGCTCAAGCTGCATCAACTGGATTGGCCCAAGGCTTAAATGTTGCTTTTAAAGCTGGAGCAGTTACTGGTATGTTAGTTGCTGGGCTAGCACTATTATCAATATCAGTTTATTATTTAGTTCTTGATATTTATCAGGTAGACGAAACTACTTTAAAAAATTCTCTTGTAGCTTTAGGTTTTGGAGCTTCACTTATTTCTATTTTTGCAAGATTGGGCGGTGGCATTTTCACTAAAGGTGCTGATGTTGGAGCTGATTTGGTTGGAAAAGTTGAGGCTGGAATACCAGAAGACGATCCACGAAATCCGGCAGTAATAGCAGATAATGTGGGTGATAATGTAGGAGACTGTGCAGGAATGGCCGCAGATTTGTTCGAAACTTATGCAGTTACAGTTGTTGCTACAATGGTCCTCTCGATGATTTTCTTTCCAGGATCTGCTGCAATGCTTATTTATCCAATGGCAATTTGTGGAAGCTGTCTTATCGCATCAATCGTTGGAACTTTTTTTGTTAGACTAGGCTCATCTGAGAATATTATGGGAGCTCTCTATAAAGGCTTTATTGCGTCAGCGGTAATTTCACTAATCGTTATGTATCCTGTAACTGATAGAGTAATTGGCTTTGGAGATATTGACGGAGCTGACTTCACGGGTATGTCACTATATATTTGTGCTGTCTTAGGTCTGATTATAACAGGTCTACTTATATGGATTACCGAGTATTATACTGGAACAAACTATAGGCCAGTGCAAAGTATAGCGAAAGCATCTACAACTGGGCATGGCACAAATGTAATTCAAGGACTAGCAGTATCTATGGAAGCTACTGCTCTTCCTGCTATCGTAATTGTTGTCGGAATTGTTATTGCATTCCAATTAGCGGGACTTTTTGGTATTGCAATTGCTGTAACTTCAATGCTTGGACTAGCAGGCATGGTCGTTGCCCTCGATGCTTATGGTCCTGTTACTGATAATGCAGGTGGAATTGCAGAAATGTCAAATCTTGATGAAAGTGTAAGAAAAACCACTGATGCTCTGGATGCTGTCGGTAACACTACGAAAGCAGTAACTAAAGGTTATGCAATTGGATCAGCAGGACTAGGTGCACTAGTATTGTTTGCTGCGTATGTTAACGATTTAAAGACAGATCATTTAAGTCATATCACTCCAAACTTTAGCCTCGAAAATCCATACGTAGTCGTTGGACTTCTAATTGGTGGACTATTGCCATATTTATTTGGATCAATGGGAATGATGGCTGTTGGAAGAGCAGGTGGTGCAGTTGTTGAAGAAGTTAGACAGCAGTTTAAAGATAATCCTGGAATAATGTCTGGTGAGTCTAAGCCAGATTATTCTAAATCTGTTGACCTTTTAACTAAGTCTGCAATTAAGGAAATGGTAATACCATCAATGCTTCCAGTACTATCTCCAATAGTTTTATACTTTGTTATTCTATTTGTTGCAGGTCAAGATGAGGCAGTTTCTTCTCTCGGTGCAATGTTGCTTGGAGTTATTGTAACAGGTATTTTTGTTGCGATATCAATGACTGCTGGAGGCGGCGCATGGGATAATGCGAAAAAATATGTTGAAGATGGAAACTTTGGTGGAAAGGGTTCAGAAGCTCACAAAGCCGCAGTAACAGGTGACACTGTTGGAGATCCTTATAAAGATACTGCGGGCCCTGCTGTAAATCCAATGATTAAAATCACTAATATTGTTGCATTACTACTATTAGCAGGACTTTAAGAGTTTTTAACCAGGCTATTTTAATTAGTCTGGTTACTAATTCCCCCTGGTAAATGACTCGATAAATTGGTCTGTTATTCCATAAGAATTAGATGGACCTTTTGTAGTATCTGCAGTGAATGCTATCTTATTAAAATCTTCACTGGTTAAAATTTCATGGTTGACCATTAAGTCGTTTGCATCAAATACAAGTTTAATTATAAATTGAGCCTTTAATTCACTATCACTAAAAGACTTTTCTTGTTTAGTGGAAAGTATGTAAAGCCATATATTATCAACATCTTCAATTATTATTGATGGTGAACCAAGATCGTCTAATATTTTTTGTTTAGATACTTTTTCATTTGAAGCAATTTCTGATATAAATTCTGAAAAATCAGAAGTGTTTTCAATGGTGTAGCCATGAGTTTTAATTATTGGAGAGCAACTATTTAAAAATACTAGTAATAATATATAAGGGATTACTTTACTCATAATTAAACTGTAATGTTCAAATCAAAAAATAATTCAGCTATTAAAGATGTATATCAGTCTATTATAGATAATTCGAGAAGTAAAATTTTCTATATTAATCTAGATGTTGATGACAGTTTTGAGTCTAGATTTGATCTTGTAATACTTCATTCTTTTATTATTTTTCAATATTTTATTGAAATAAATGATAAAAAAAATCAATTATCTCAGAGTTTGTTTGATTTTATGTTCCACGATTTTGAAAATAATTTGAGAGAAATGGGTTTTGGAGATATTGCAGTGAATAAAAGAATGAAAAAGTTCATCTCAGCATTTTATGGAAGGATCTTAAATTACAGTAATTCATATGCAGAATACAAAAAGAATAAATCATTATTAAGCTTTTCTTTAACTATAAGAAAAAATATTTATAAAAATAAAAAAATTTCTGATGAAAAAGTGAATTTAATATCTAATTATGCTATTTCAAATATTGCATTATTTTTAAAGAATGATTATGAAGCAAATATAAATATGAAATTTAAATTCAAAGAATTAGCTGAGGTATAATTTGAATACTAGCATTAATTTAGCTGTTGATTGTATGGGTAGTGAAACTTCTTTAATTGAAATTTTAGAAGGCCTAAATGAATCTGCTTTACGAAATGAAAACTTATTTTTTACATTATTTGGAAAATCAATTGATATTAATCAAGAAATTGAAAAAGTCTCCCCATTAAATATAAGATCTAAGGTAATTAATTGTGATGATCAAATTTTAATGACTGATAAACCTACTGATGCGATTAAATTAAAAAAAAATTCAAGTATGCAATTAAGTATTGATCATGTTTCTAGTGGAAAATCACAAGCAGTTTTGTCTTGCGGTAACACTGGGGCATTAATGGCCATTTCATTACTAAAATTACGAACTATAGCTAGTATTAAAAGACCGTCTATCGCGTCAATTTGGCCAAATATAAAAGGGGAGTCTATTGTTCTTGATTTAGGAGCAAATATTAAAAATGATACAATTAGCTTAATTGATAATGCAATTCTAGGATCTGCTTTAGCAAAAGTTCTGTTTAATATGGTTGAGCCAAGTATTGGACTTTTAAATGTTGGTATTGAAGAAATGAAAGGCAATGAAAAT
>JAQWTH010000046.1 GCA_029242795.1 Candidatus Pelagibacterales bacterium
GCAAATATTAAAAATGATACAATTAGCTTAATTGATAATGCAATTCTAGGATCTGCTTTAGCAAAAGTTCTGTTTAATATGGTTGAGCCAAGTATTGGACTTTTAAATGTTGGTATTGAAGAAATGAAAGGCAATGAAAATGTACAGAGAGCATCTGAAATCTTAACTGAAATGAGTAGTAAAAAACAATTAAATTACTATGGATTTGTTGAAGGCGCAGATATTTCTAATGGAAAAACTAATGTTGTAGTTACAGATGGCTTCACTGGAAATATTGCACTTAAAACAGCTGAGGGCACTGCATTTATGGTTCAAAGTTATTTTAAGAAGGCATTTAAAAGCTCAATAATATCAAAATTGGGTTATTTTTTTGCATCCTTATCATTAAGGACTGTAAGAGAGAGATTAGATCCTAGAGTTCATAATTGTGGAATTTTCATGGGCTTAACTGCCCCAGTAGTTAAATGCCATGGAAAATCAGATCGATTAGGTATTAGTTATGCTACAGATATTACATATTCTCTTGTACAAAAGGAAGTAAATAAGAAAGTTGAAACCATCTTAATAAATGAAATTTAATTATTAAAATGTTGTTTGTTTTCATATTTTTACATATAATTTTTAATGTATGGAAAAAACAACCACTAGATCAACATTAAGCGAAGCAGTATTTAAAAGTGTTGGGTTATCTAGAAATGAGTCTTCTGGTTTAGTTGATACAGTTTTTAACGAAATTTTAAAAACGCTTACCTCTGGATACGATGTTAAAATTTCTTCATTTGGAACTTTTATTGTTAGAAGTAAAAAAGAAAGAATTGGTAGAAACCCAAAAACAGGTGAAGAAGTTCCGATTAGTGCAAGACATGTAGTTACGTTTAGGGCATCAAATGTACTTAAGTCTAAGGTAGATAGTAAAAATAAAGCGTTAAAAAATAATCTATAAATATAGCTAAAAATATGTCAAATAAATCACCTGAAGCATTTAGAACAATAAGTGAGGTTTCTAAAGATTTGGCTATTCCTCAGCATGTATTAAGATTCTGGGAAACTAAATTTATTCAAATTAAGCCAATAAAAAGAGGTGGCGGCAGAAGGTACTATAGACCTGAAGATGTCGCTATACTTCAGGGGATTAAAAATTTATTGTATAATGATGGCTACACAATTAGAGGGGTGCAAAAGGTAATTAAAGAAAATGGTACAAGAAAAATTCTGCTAAAATCTAGTAAGTCTCAAACAAAAGACTTTACAGAACAAGAAAATCAACATAATGAAGATCTGCTTTCTGGTGTTAATAATCATTATTCAATGTCAGATGAAAAAAGAAAAAAGCTTATGAATGTTCTTAATAATTTAGTAACCCTCAAAAGCAGTATAAAACAAAAATAAATAAATTTTATTAGTATGGCAAAAAAATCCACAGTTAAAGTTAGACTAGTTCCTGAGGAAAAAACTGATAGCAAATTCTATTATTATGCTAAAAAGCCTACTGCGGGACTCAAAGCTAAGGATAAATTGAGATTAAAGAAATATAATCCTGCAACGCAAAAACATGAATGGTTTGTAGAAAAAAAACTTCCTCCTCACAGCAAATAAATAGATTAATCACTTTCTTTTTTTGAATTCCTTTTTTTCGTAATCAATAAAGTTCCAAATCATTGATTTCCAAATTGACTTTATTAGATTTGGATCTGCAGACCTTGATTTTGCAGCTTTTCCAACCTTAGTTAAAATAGATTTTATTCTTTTCTGATCAATAATTTGCGATTTTTTGATTTTAGACTCTAACGCTATATTTACCATTTTGGACCTCTTTACAATTAGAGGTAATAATTTTGCATCTATTTTATCTATCTGAACTCGAGCTTTATTAAGCTTTTGTTTGTTGGTTAAATTCTTATTCATGTTTTTTTAAAGGGCTTTAAAATATACATAGAGGGAAAAATCCAGATTATGCCAAAGAACATGTAAACTATTAGCTCAATTAACCAGTGATCAAGTTTGAAAAATGAAAGAAGTGCCATAACTAATAGACTATATAGAGAAATAGCAAAAATAAATAAAACTATACTCATTATTTTTTTTAATTTATTCATTAAGATTATATTTAAATATGATGTCGAATAAAATCAATCTATTTTCAATTTGGCTCCTTATCCTTGGAGTTTTAGTAATTTCAATAATTATTATTGGTGGATACACGCGAATTTCAGACTCTGGCTTATCAATAACTGAGTGGGAGCCCATATCTGGGATCTTATACCCTTTTTCTACCCAATCTTGGTTGAATGAATTTTCTAAATACAAGCTTACGGATGAGTTTAAGCTCATCAATAGCAATATGACTCTTGAAGAGTTTAAGTTTATTTATTTCTGGGAGTGGTTTCATAGATTCTTTGCAAGATTAATTGGGGTTATTTTTTTAATTCCCTTATCGTTTATAATTTTCAAAAAACAATTCCCTAATCAATTTACTATACATATTTGTTTAATTGGTCTTTTTCTGATAACTCAGGCAGTAGTTGGCTGGTATATGGTTCAAAGTGGATTAGTTGATCGTGTTGACGTGAGTCAATATAGACTTTCACTTCACCTAACATTAGCTTTTATAATATTAGGATTAATTTTTTATACATTATTGGTTTTTTTTAGTGAACGTTTTAATTATTACGATTATCTGAAAATAGATAAAATTCTACTATCACTTTTCGTATTGATATTCCTTCAAATCATTTACGGTGCATTTGTATCAGGAACAGATTCTGGTCTACTTTATAATACGTGGCCATCTTATAATGGCAATTTATTGCCGAATATCGTGATAGTAAATAGCGGATATATAAATAATTTTTTTGAAAATAAAGAATTGATACTATTTGTTCATCGTACTTTTGCGGTTATTCTGTTTGGTTTAGTTATATATTTGAATTATTTGATTATTAGTAATTTTGTAAAAATACAAATTTTAAATCTAATAATTTATTTTGATTTAATATTTTTACTTCAGGGTGTGATTGGTATTTTGATGACTTTTCATAATATACCCTGGCACTTTGCATTAGCTCATCAAGGAAATTCAATTATACTTTTCTTATTATCTCTTTATATGTGGTTTCTGAGTAGAAAGCCCTCTTAACATTTATTAGATGATAAGAGGGATAACTATATATTTAAGCGTTATCTAGTGCGTTTGATAGATCACTTAAAATATCATCAATGTGCTCAATACCAATTGATAGTCTCACATAGCTAGGACTTACACCAGTAGCAAGCATATCTTCATCTGATAATTGAGAGTGAGTTGTAGTCGCAGGGTGAATTGCTAAGCTTCTTGCATCACCAATGTTTGCAACATGGAAAAACATATTTAAGTTATCAATAAATTTCTGACCACTTGCTTTTCCACCTTTAAGTTCAAACCCACAAAGAGCTCCAAACCCACCATTTAAGTATTTATTGGCTCTTCGACCAGCTTCATCTTCGTCTAAACCGGCATAAATTACTCTTTCAACTTTATTATGTGATGATAAGAACTCAGCAACTTTAGCCGCATTTTCGCAATGCTTAACCATTCTTAAAGATACAGTTTCAAGCCCCTGAATTATTTGAAAGGCACTCTGAGGAGGCAAACAAGGGCCTAGATCTCGCAATCCTACAAACCTTGCTCTAACAATGTATGCAATTGGCATTTTCACCGCTTCAGCAAAATCTGTCCATACCATACCATGATAACTTGGATCAGGTTTATTTAAGGCAGGTTGTCTATCTTTATCTTTAGCCCAATTGAATTTACCGCTATCAACTATGATGCCGCCTATTGTTGTTCCATGGCCTCCAATAAATTTGGTTAATGAATGAATTACCAATGTCGCACCATGCTCTATTGGCTTACATATAACTGGTGCCGACGTATTATCCATAATTAATGGAATATTGTATTCATCCCCAATATCTGCAACTTCTCTAATTGGAAAAACTTTTAATTTTGGATTAGGTAAAGTTTCAGCGTAATATGCTCGAGTATTATCGTCAGTTAATTTACGGAAACTTTCAGGATCAGTTGGATCAGCAAATCTGACTTCAATACCTTGATCCCTCATAGTATTTGCAAATAGATTCCAAGTACCTCCATATAGATCGGTAGAACTTACAATATTATCACCAGCTTTAGCTAGATTTTGTATACTTAAAGCAGATGCTGCTTGTCCTGAGCTTACACAAAGCGCAGCTACGCCACCTTCCATTGCCGCAACTCTTTTTTCTAGAACATCTACTGTAGGATTCATAATCCTTGTATAAATATTTCCAAAATCTCTTGCTCCAAACAGGTCCGCTGCATGTTCAGTACTATTAAATTGATAGGAAGTAGTTTGGTAGATAGGAACAGCTACAGCAGTAGTCGTAGGATCACTTCTGTAATCTCCTCCATGAAGAGCCAAAGTTTCTGGATTTACAGAATCACTTGGCACAAATTTATTTTTAGCCATTAAAGTCTCCTTATTTTTTACATAATAATATTTTAATTATGAACCCTTGTATTAAATTGTAAAGAAATGGTTAAGAAAATGAGGTATAATAATACCTTTATTTTAGTTATTGAATTTAAATAATAATTTAATACTTATTGACATAATATTCCAATTCTTTAAAAGAATATGCCATGACGACTTCAAAATTTATTAAACAAACTAAGTCAGCAAATGTTTCTACTGTAGATAAGAAATGGCTTTTAATTGATGCTGAGAATATTGTTTTAGGAAGACTTGCTACTACTGTTTCCAATCTGCTGAGAGGAAAGCACAAGCCAAGTTATACACCCCATGTAGATTGTGGTGATAATGTCATAATTATTAATGCTGATAAAGTAAAACTCACTGGAAATAAATTAAATGACAAAATATATTATTGGCACACAGGTTATCCAGGAGGAATAAAAAGTAGGACTGCAAAAAAAATTTTAGAGGGTAAATTTCCTGATAGGGTGATAAGGCTTGCAGTCAAAAGAATGATTCCAAAAGGACCATTAGGTCGTCAACAATTTTCAAATATGAAAGTATATAATGGATCCTCTCATCCTCATGATGCCCAGGCTCCAGAAAAATTTAATATAAGTGAGATTATTTAATTATGGAAAATGTAGAAACAGCGTCAGAAACAATCATTGAACCAAAAGTTGATAATCTGGGCCGATCATATGCAACTGGTAAGAGAAAAGATGCAATTGCAAGAGTTTGGATTAAGTCCGGTTCAGGAAAAATCACGATTAATGGAAAAGAGTCTAATAAATATTTCTCAAGACCTGTTTTAAATATGCTTGTTAATCAGCCTCTAGTGTTGACTAATAAGTTATCAAGCATTGATGCAAATATTACTGTTAGTGGTGGAGGCTTGTCAGGTCAAGCTGGAGCAGTTCGACATGGTGTATCAAAAGCTTTATCATTATTTGACCCTAATTTAAGAGGCGCTCTCAAAGCTGAAGGTTTTTTAACCAGAGACGCACGAATTGTTGAGAGAAAAAAATATGGTAGAAGAAAAGCAAGACGTCGCTACCAGTTCTCAAAAAGATAATTACTACATTTCTTTTGCGAATTTTTTAGGAGACCTAATGTGTCTGATACAATAAATATTTCTATATTAGGAGCTAGTGGCTTTGTTGGAGCTGAATTAATTAAACTATGCCTTAATCATCCCAATATAAATATTAGCTCAATGTCCGCTAACAGTCAGGCTGGACAAAAAATTAAGATTGATACATCGCTAGAACTTGATGAAAAGTATAGTCTTATTGATGAAATAGATTTTAGAAATGTTGATTATATTTTCAACTGTTTACCAAATATCAAATTACATTCATTCATTAATTCTTTGCCAAGTAATTTAAGAATAATTGATTTGTCTGCAGATTTCAGGCTGGATGACATAAACGAATATAAAAATTGGTATGGCTTTGAACACGGCTCGTCTGAAATTAATGAAAAATTTGTTTATGGACTTTCAGAGTTAAAGAGAAAAGATATCAAGAATGCAATGAATATTGCGAATCCAGGATGTTATGCAACAAGTGCGCTCGTTCCATTGTTACCATTGTTAGAAAAGAATATGATCAAGAATGATAATATCATTATTGATGCTAAATCAGGATATTCTGGAGCTGGCAAAACAAAAAAAACTGAGGATCTAAAATTAGAAGTTAATGAAAATATTAAAACTTATGGAGTTGGGGACCATAAGCATATAGCTGAAATTAATCAAGAGATGAAGAAAGCATCCAAAATGAACAATTCGGAGGTCTTCTTTTCGGCAAATTTGATACCTGTTGAGAGAGGTATATTATCAAACATTTATATAAATCCAATCAAAGGCACAGGTTTTGACGATGTGTACGGCTGTTTGTATAATGCCTATAAAGGTGAGAAATATATTAATATTTTAGACCAGAATGAAATTCCAATTACAAAAGATGTTGTTAATACAAATAAAGTTATTCTTGGATTAAAAAAAGGCTATAAAGAGGATGTTTATTGTATTGTCAGTGTTCTTGACAATCTTCTAAAGGGAGCGGCTGGACAGGCAATGCAAAACTTTAATATTATGAATAATTTTAATGAGTCTCTAGGAATAGATTAATGAAAAAATTTTTTTCAATATTTATTATTTTTAATTTCTTTATTGGATGTTCTTTCATTGAGTCAAAATCATTTTATGAAACTTTTATTAATCCTAATTTTGATATTGAAATAAATGACGATGATAATGGAAATGCCCCTGATCTTGAGTCAGTGCCCGGGAGTAATTAATAAATGAACAATAAAATAGGCATTGGTATTGCAGGATTAGGAACAGTAGGCGAAGGTTTTTTAAAGCAATTAAAAAAATATAAGACTAGCAATAAAAAAACTTCAAATTTTGAACTAATTAACATTGCTGTTAAAAATTTAAGAAAAAAGAGAAATGTTACAACTAAAAATCTGCCGTTAATAAAAGATACACTGAGCTTGGCGTCAAATCCTAAGATTGACATTGTAATAGAACTAATTGGAGGCTCATCAGGTGTAGCCTATAAACTTGTCAAAAAATCACTTATGAATGGAAAAAGTATTATTACTGCTAATAAAGCACTCCTCGCTATTCATGGAAATGAACTTATTAAAATTGCAGAGAAAAATAATTGTTTTATCAGTTTTGAGGCAGCAATAGCCGGAGGAATACCAGTTGTAAAAGCTATAAGAGAAAACTTAAAATTTAATGAAATAACCAAAGTTTATGGAATTCTAAATGGTACTTGTAATTACATCCTTACTAAGATGGAGACTGAAGGTAAGGATTTTAATTCTGTTCTTAAGGATGCTCAAAATCTTGGCTTTGCAGAACTTGATCCATCATTTGATATAAAGGGAATTGACGCTGCTCATAAAATAACCCTTTTATCAAGTCTTGCTTTTAACGTGCCAGTAAATTTTTCTTCTACATATATCGAGGGAATTCAAAATATTGAAATAGATGATTTCAACTTAGTTAGAGAATTTGGGTATAAAATTAAATTACTAGGTATTGCAAAGAAGAAAGGTAATTTCTACGAGCAAAGGGTTCACCCTTGTTTAATAAAAAGTGAATCTGAAATTGCAAAAGTTGACAATGAATTAAACGCTGTAGTTATCGAAGATAAAGTAATTGGGAAAACTACTCTAATTGGGCCTGGTGCTGGTGCAAATCCAACTGGTGCTGCCGTGAGTGCTGATTTAATTGATTACAGTAGAAAGAATTTTAATTTTCCTTTAGGCATGCCAATAAATGTCGTTCAAAAATTAAAAAATTTAAAAATTTCAGACTCTAATTTTTCGTATTATTTAAGAATAATTGGTAAAGATGAGGTTGGAGTTATGGGAAGAATTACAGGGATTCTTGCTAGAAATAAAATTTCGATAGATGAACAAAAACAACAGCATTATAAAAAAAGGGGATATGCCTCAATAGTTATAATAACTCATAATATTAAAGAAAAAGTTATGCTGAAAGCTATTAAAGAAATTAACAATATGAAAAGAATCAATAATAAGGTTAAGTTCATTAGAATTGAAAAAAACTTATGAGCAATATCGGTAAAAAATACTCAACTGGAATTTTAAGATCAGCGGAAATGGCCGCTATATCGTGCTCTAAGTTAATTGGAGCTGGGGATAAAGAAGGTGCTGATCAACTTGCTGTTGATGCAATGAGATCTGCATTAAATGAAATTGATTTTAATGGTCGCATAGTTATAGGAGAAGGTGAGAGAGATGAAGCTCCTATGCTTTACATAGGTGAAAAGGTTGGCACTGGAAATGGTGATGAAGTCGATATTGCTCTTGATCCGCTTGAAGGAACAACGATAACTTCTAAAGGTATGCCAAATTCATTAGCTGTAATTGCTGCTGCAAAGAAGGGATGTTTACTACATTCTCCAGATACCTATATGAATAAAATTGCAATTGGAAAAGGGTATTCTAATGATGTGATTGATTTAGATGCTTCTGTGCAAGATAATATTAAAAGTCTTGCAGATGCCAAGAAAGTAAAGCCAGGTGATATTAGTGCCTGTGTATTAGAACGTGATCGTCACTCAGAAATTATCGAGTCATTGAGAGCAATTGGCTCAAAAGTCATTTTGATTCCAGACGGTGATGTTGCTGGAGTTATGATGACCTCACAAGAAGAAATTGATGTTGATATATACTTTGGTACTGGAGGCGCACCTGAAGGTGTTTTAGCAGCTGCAGCTCTTCAATGCATAGGCGGTCAAATGCAAACAAGACTTGTGATAAGGAATGATGATGAAATGAAAAGAGCTGAAAAAGCAGGAATTAAAGATCTAGACAAAAAGTACTTTATTGATGATCTAGCATCTGGAGATATTGTCTTTGTTGCAACAGGTGTAACTGAAGGCACGTTGGTAAAAGGTGTAAAAAAATACTCAAATTCTGTTACAACTCATTCGATAGTACTCAGGTCTGACTTTAATACAACACAATATATACAAACCTACCACCCACAATCTATTTAATGTCTTTAAGTCCTGAAGAAGATTTCAGATCGTATACAAATAAAAAATGGCAGTTAAAAAAGTTTGATGAACGCATTGCTGAGTTAATTGTCCAAAAATACAACCTTGATTATTTATTAGCTAAATTATTTTCTATTAGAAATATAGATGTCGGCGAAATTCATGAATACATTAACCCTTCATTAAAAGACCATATACCAGATCCAAGCATTCTCGAGGATATGAATATTGCAATTGAAAGAGTGGTAGATGGCATCAAGAAAAATGAGAAGATTGCAGTATTTGGAGATTATGATGTTGATGGTTCAACTTCATGTTCCATTTTAGTTAATTATTTCAAAAAAATTAATATTGATATTCTCTTTCATATTCCTAATCGATTTACGGAGGGATATGGACCAAATATTGAAAGCTTCAAAAGCTTTAAGAGTAAAGATGTTTCAATTATTTTTACAGTTGATTGTGGAACAATGTCTTTTGATGAAATGAGTTTTTCTAAACAGGAAAAGTTAGATGTCATTATTCTAGACCATCATCAAGCCGAAATAAATTTACCTGAAGCATATGCAGTAATTAACCCAAATAGGATCGATGATAAATCTGGACTTACTTATTTGTCAGCTGCCGGTGTTACTTTTATGTTTCTCATTGCGCTAAATAGAAAATTAAGAAATCTTAATTGGTTTGAGGAGAATCATATTAAAGAGCCTAATTTATTAGTTTTACTAGATCTTGTAGCGTTAAGTACAATTTGTGATGCTGTTCCGTTAAAAGGCTTAAATAGGCTATTTGTGCTTAAAGGGCTGGAGGTAATGAATAGAAAGCATAATCATGGTTTAAATGCTTTAATAGAAAAATCTTTAATAAAATCTAAAGTTTCATCTTATGATTTAGGTTTTAAGCTTGGTCCAAGAATTAATGCCGCTGGTAGATTGGGTAACTCCAGCTTTGGAACGGATTTATTAACAGCAAGTGATGATTTAATGGCAAGAGAGCTGGCATCTAAGTTAGATCATTTTAATCAAGAACGAAAAACTATCGAAAGTTATGTACTCGAAAAAGCTGATAAACAAGTAACTGAAGATAAGCTTAATAAAAATATTATTATTGTGGCAGGCGAAGATTGGCATGAGGGTGTCATTGGTATTATTGCAAGTAGACTTAAAGATAAGTATAGCAAGCCATGTATTGTTATTTCTATTAATGGGAATAAAGCGAAAGGATCAGGACGATCAATTAAAGGAATAGATTTAGGCAGTCTTATAATTGCGGCTAAACAATCCAATATTATTCAAAATGGTGGAGGTCATTCAATGGCGGCGGGACTTTCATTGACTCATGAGAAAATTACAGAGCTTGAAGATTTTTTAGATCAAAGACTTAAAAATGCTAATCCAATACTGTTCAGTGATGAAAAATGTTTAAATGTTGACTCTGAAATTAGCTCAAGTGGAATAAATCTTGATGTTTATGATAATATAGAGAAACTTGGTCCCTTTGGATCAAATAATCCTGAGCCCACTTTTGTCATAAAAAATGCTCTTTTAGCAGATGTAAAGATAATAGGTGATAATCATCTTAAGTGCTTAATAAAGAATAATACTGGCTTTATAGAGGCTATGGCATTTAGAAGCTTAAAGAGTATCCTTGGTGATGAATTACAAAAAAATAAAGGAAATGAAGTTTCATTATTAGGAAAAATAAAGGTTAATGAATGGGGAGGAAGAAGAACACCTCAATTTTTTATTGAAGATATCGCTGAACGAATCCAATAATCTTATATTGATTAAAATAGATTATTGGATATATAAATACTTTAAAGGGTCCCTTCGTCTAGCGGTTAGGATATCTGGTTTTCATCCAGAAGATCACGGGTTCGAATCCCGTAGGGACCGCCATTTTCTGTGACAAATTGACCATAATTATTGAGCTTAGTTAATCTTTAAAACTAAGTAAAAATAATTATATCTGTTGTATGAACGATAACATGCATACTCATTATAAGCCTAAAAATTTTAGTGATTTAGCTGCTTTTGGCTTTACGAAATTATTAAGATTATTTGCTGATTTGTTTTTTAAGAAAAGATACGGTCACCGAGCAGTTATTCTTGAAACTGTTGCAGCTGTTCCCGGTATGGTAGCTGGAATGCTAAATCACTTAAAAAGTCTGAGGAAAATGCAAAACGACAATGGCTGGATAAAAACTCTATTGGATGAAGCTGAAAATGAACGAATGCATCTTATGACTTTTATTGAAATTGCAAAACCTTCAATATTTGAAAGGTTTTTAGTTATCTTAGTGCAAGGTATTTTTTTCAATCTTTATTTTGTAATGTATTTATTATCTCCAAGAACTTGTCATAGAATTGTAGGGTATTTTGAAGAACAAGCTATTGTTAGCTACACTGATTATTTAAATGAAGTTGAAAATGGAAACATAGAAAATATTCCAGCTCCTAAGATTGCAATTGATTATTGGAATTTATCTGAATTTGCTCGTTTAAAAGATGTCATTATTGCCGTAAGAGATGACGAAATGAGTCACAGAGATGTAAATCATGACTTTGTGAAACAAATTGATGATAAGAAACAAATTAAAAAACCTAAGGAAGAGTCTTTAGAAATTAATGAGACATTAAATTAATTTAAATACTTAAATTAATTTAAATACTTAAATTAATAAATTTCTTACCATCAGAATCAAATATGAATAGATGTTTATTGTGAAATGATATTAGATAATCTTTTTTGAAACGAATTTGATCCTGGCTTAGTCAATGCAGTATATCCTGCAATCGCGTTTCCATTTCGATCAATTATTATCTTATGGAAATTCCATCTCGGTACACCAGAAATGAAACCTAACTCTTTTTTTGTCCATTGAAAAAATGGATGAGCATCTTTACCTTTTACGACATATTTTTGTGTTAATGGGAATGTTATCCCAAATGAAGAGTCGCAAAATTCTTTAATTTCTTTATTGCCGCCACTTTCTTGATTTCCAAAATCATTCGAAGGTACGCCGATTAAAACCAGGCCATCATCACCATATTTGTCATACAATGCTTGTAAGCCATCATATTGATAAGTAAAACCACATAAACTTGCGGTATTAACCACCATTATTATTTTACCCTTAAAATCTGATAAGTTTATATCATCAACTTCATTGATTGATTTGAAGGTATAGTCATAAGCGTTCATAGAGGCAGCATAGTTAATTGACAAAAAAATAAAGACACAAAAGTAATTTATTAATTTTTTCACTTTAAATATCTAAAAATTCATAAGTATATGTACATATATACTCGCAAAATAACCAATTGCAATTACTGGAGTCCATTTTAGGTGACCAAAGAATGTGTACAAACCCTTTGCTTGACCCATTAAAGCAACACCTGCAGCAGACCCAATTGATAACATACTTCCGCCAACACCCGCTGTAAGAGTCGCCAATAACCATTGACTGATTGGCATAGCAGGATCCATGCTCAAAACAGCGAACATTACAGGGATATTATCAACAATTGCAGAGAGGATTCCAACTAATATATTCGCATTAGTAGCTCCTAAATCTGTATACATAAATTCTGAGGCCATTTCTAAGTAACCAATCATACCTAAACCACTAACAGCAATAATAACACCAAAGAAGAATAATAAAGTATCCCATTCAATATGAGCAATATTCTTCAAGACATCATAGCTCTCTGAAGATGATGTATCGAATTGTTTGATATAATAACCAAAGAACAATAGATACGAAAATCCAGTCATCATTCCAAGGACAGGAGGTAAATGAAAGAAATTATGAAAAGATACTGCAGTTATAATAGTTAATACTCCAAGCAATATCATAATTTTGCCACCAAATTTAATTTCTACTTCCTCGACTTTAAGAGATGGTTGATCATTTCCAACAAAGAAACTCATAATTACCGCAGGAATAATATAGTTTACAATTGACGGCACAACTAATTGGAAGAACGTAAAGAAGTCAACTTTTCCAGCTTGCCATACCATTAGAGTTGTTATGTCTCCAAATGGACTAAAAGCTCCACCTGCATTCGCAGCTACTACGATATTGATACATGCCATTGATATAAATTTTGGACTTGAGGCACCAACAGCCATTACAACAGCGCATAATACAAGTGCGGTTGTAAGATTATCGGCAAGTGGTGACATAAAAAATGCAATGACACCAGTAATCCAAAATAATTGACGATAATTAAAATTTTTTTTGATCAGCCAAACTTTTAGGGCATTAAAGACATTACGTTCTTCTAATGCGGCAATATAGGTCATCGCTACCAGCAAGAAGAAAGCAAGTTCAGCATACTCAAGAAGTCCATGTCTAAAGGTTTCCTCGACGATCTCAGCATGCGGAGACCCGCTATAAGCAATAGCAATAATTGCCCAAATTAATCCTGAAGCCAATATGACAGGTTTACTTTTTCTTAAATGAGTAAACTCTTCTGCCATAACTAAAAGATATGAAGTAGTGAAAATCACAAGTGATAGTATTCCTGCAAAAGTAAACGTTAAATCAATTGAATGGTGCATTTTTATAAGTCCTACCTAAAATAAACTTTGGAATTATAAAATATAATAAGCAATATGCTAAAAACAATAAGCTTAGAGCTCTTGCCTCTTCGATTCTATAACTTCCCGATAATCTATATATGGTTTGTGTTAAAGTTGACAAGTCATTAGTGCCAAAAAAAGAGATAATCACTAAATCACTTGATGACAAGATAGAGGAGATGCAAAAAGTATTAATTAATGGGCGTTTCAGTCGACTCAAATCCACTATAATCAACTTCTTAAAACCATAAAGATTTATACTTTTTGATAAATTTGAATGTTCCTGAGATATTCTTAAATATGATGGCGATAAGTAATTATAGCTAAATGGTAAAATGAATATTGTATTTACTATAATAACAATAATTATATTTGAGATGCTTAAAAGTAAAAATTCATTAATAAAAATATAATAGCCAACAGCAATAATAGCAGGAGAAAAGATTATTAATAAATAAAACCAAAGCTCTCTTTTATTTTTACTTCTGCGAACAAACTCTAAGTTTCCATAGGTTAGAAGTAACGCCAACACGCCAGAGAAAAAAGAAATTATAAAAGTTGTAATCAGTGATGAAAAAAAGTAGCTGCTTTGTATTACCGATATAAACTTATCATTTATCCCTGTAATAATTATATAGAACACAGGTGAAAAGATAAAAATTGTAAATGTAAAAATTAATAAGTAATCAAATAGATATTTAAAGGAATACGAATTATTATTTATAATTCTACGTCTATCATCCAATGTAAAGTTATTACTTTTAAAACTTTTAAAGAAAAAAATAAATATAGAGCAACAAATTAGAACTTGAATCATAAGAAGAAAAACAGCTTGATTATAATTATTAAGAAATATAACTGATTGATAGATAGCTACTTCAATAGTTGAATATTTTGGTCCACCACCTAGTATCAGAATAGGTGTAAAGCTTACAAAACAGATAAAGGAAACTAGGACAAATAAACTTGGAATATTTTTTCTTATTATTGGCCATTCACTAGCAAAAAAAAATCCAAGGTGATTTAACCCCATCTGCCTTGCTAGGCTTTTTTCATTAGAGCTAACATCATCTAAACTTTGTATCAAGACACGGGATACAAGAGGAACATTTAATATTACATGGGCTATTAAAATTCCGTGTAAGCCATAGATATTAATAATATTGCCGTAAAATAATATGATACCTAATACAGAGATTATTGTTGGCAATACAAACATTATTGATAGAGAGTCAATGATTATGCGCACACCACAAATATAATTATGTTTTACTAGAAGGTAAGCAAACAAAGACCCCAAAATAATTGTTAAAATTGCTGATAGAATAGACTGGTATAAAGAAAAGAAACTTATGGATATAAGATATTCTGAAAAGATAAATTCTTTAGTAAAATCAAAATAAAATATAATGCTGATTAAAGGAAGAATTATACTTAAAATGATAATAAGAAAACAAAAATTAGAAAAAATATTTCTCAATTAGTCTATTGATGCTTTTAACCATTCAGAAATCAATTTTTCTGTATCAAATTCTCTTACTTCTAATTTATTCGGTACATTTAGTTGACTCATTTTTTCTGGCATTGCATTTTTATCGACTGGATACATTATATTTTTCGAGGAAATAATTTTTTGAATATCTTCAGTCAGCATAAAGTCTACAAATGATTTTGCTAAATCAAAATTTTTAATATTTTTATTCACTAAAATTAATTCTTCAGTTATTAAATGACCCTCTTCAAATATTAATGCTTCATATTTATAATCATTCTCATATTCTTGGTGATAAAAAGGTGATGTACTATAACTCAAAACAAGATCTGCCTTATTATCTAAAAACATACCATAGGCTTCTGACCATCCTGGTGTATACGTAATTATTTGGTCATTGATTAACTTAAATTTCTCAATAAATGTAACTGGATAAATCTTCTTCATCCATCTTAACAAACCCAGTCCCACAGGACTTGTTCTTGGATCTTGAACTACTATTTTTAGATTATTATTTGACATTAATTTCTCGAGAGAATTAGGAGGATTTTCAATTTTATCTTTATTAAAAATAAAAGCAAAATATCCATAATCATATTTTGCCCAATAATCTGAGTCTTCTTCGTTAAAATCATTTACTTCCACTCCAAGAAGAATATCTTTTCCTTTCTTAAAAATATTACTGTTTAATGATCCGGCTTGATTGGTAGCAACATATTGAACATCACAGTTACATATTTCCTCAAATTTTAATTCTATTTCTGGTCCTGGTCCCCATTCAGATGAAAATGAGTCATACGTTCCAATAGTCAGAGTTTCCTCTGCACTTGAATGACTTGATAAGGTAATTAAAGTTATAATAATAATTTTTTTGATCATTGTCTCCTCCGCTAGCATTATCTAGATCAGGTTTCGGGTCGTTTACTCATAAACCTCTCAGCATTTAAGCTCCCCAGTAGTATTAATATATGCTACAAAATGTATTAATTAAATACAATAAATGTTTATGGACTATAAATTTTTATCAGATAGCGAAAATTATAAAGTAGATGAGGATCCAGGACCTTTTTCTAAAAATAATGAATTTATTTATTATACTGAGAAAGACGGCATCGTTTATAAAGGGTTTAAAGTTCTTGAAAAAAATTCAAACAAAGCTGGTATTGCTCATGGAGGAACCCATATAGCATTTGCAGATGGTATAATGGGATATACAGCATGGAAAACTCATAAACTTCCATGCTTAACCGCTAAATTGAGTGGCAATTATTTAGCACCAGCCCCATTGGGTTCATGGGTTTATGGATTTGCTGAGATTACCAGAGCAACTAAGTCTATTATTTTTATGAAGTGTAATTTATACATTAATGATTCATTAATATTTAATGCTGATGGAATTTTTAAAATTTTAAAAAATCATGGAACTAAAGACCCATCATAATGCTTGAAGATTTTAAATCAGATAATTTTAAATTAATTAAAAATAATGAAATCAATCTCAATGTTTACTGTGATGGAATTGGGCCATTGGTGATTATGGCACATGGCTGGCCCGAGTCATGGTATTCCTGGAGGCATCAGATTAAGTATTTATTAGCTAATGGATTTTCAGTAGCCGTATTAGACATGAGAGGATACGGAGATTCATCAAAACCTCATTCAATTGCTGATTACGATGTTAAGAAACTGACATCAGATATAATTGCGACCGCAGATTATTTAAAAGCAGAAAATTTCTACTTGATGGGACATGATTGGGGAGCTCCAGTAGTTTGGAACACATGTTTAGATTTTGAGTCTAGGGTCATAAAAGCTTGTGGCATGAGCGTTCCCTATATGGTTTCACAAAGTTCTCCAATTGAAACAATGAAGTTTCTTTTTAAAGATTACTTTTTTTATATGTTATATTTCCAAAATGAGGGGATAGTTGAAAAAGAATTAGAAAAAGATATGAAGTCATCATTGATGAACATATATGGATCATTACAATCTGATGGTTCTTCATCTGAAACGTTTCAACCTAAACCTCTTACAAAAGATATGACTTTTCTAAAGTCAATTGGCTCATTTGACAAAATTCCAAAATGGTTAACTGAAGAAGATTTTAATTATTATCTCAGTAGATTTGAAAATGGAGGTATGAGAGGGCCAATAAATTGGTATAGAAACATAGATCGCAATTGGGAAATAACCAAAGATACACATCAATTAAAAATTAATGTACCAACATGTTTTCTATCTGGAGAAGATGATCCTGTAAGCGTTTGGGCACCAATCAACGAGAACAACTACTCCAAACTTGAATTAAGCAAAACTATTAAAGGCGCAGGTCATTGGCTTCAGCAAGAAAAGCCAGATCAGATTAACAACATTATTTTGGATTTTTTTAAATCTAATTAAATTGATTGCAGTATCATTTGATTTTATATACATTCATTCAGTTTTCGGGGCGTAGCGCAGCCTGGTAGCGCATCTGGTTTGGGACCAGAGGGTCGCAAGTTCGAATCTTGCCGCCCCGACCATCATTAGTTAAGTTTAGTATATGAATAAACCTATTGATAAAAGTTTTAAAATGCCAGCTGAATGGCATAGTCACGATTGCTGTTGGATGCAATGGCCAACTGATGTGACTGGAGATTACTCTGAAATTGAATCATGGGCTCACTTCGACTTAGAGAAAGCAAGAGTTGCATGGGCAAATGTTGCAAATACCATTTCTAAATTTGAAGTTTTAAAAATGATAGTTCATCCAGATAATATTTCCAGTGCTCAAAGTTTATTGAATTCTTCCATACAAATTCTACCTCTTGAATTAAATGATGCGTGGGCTCGAGATTCTGGAGCAATATTTTTATTGAATGAGGACGGTAAACTGGGCGGAGTTGATTCTAATTTTAACTGTTGGGGTTATAAAATTAATTTTGAATTAGATGATAAAGTTGCAAAATTTATGATTAATGAGTCTAAAGCAGTGTATTTTAAAAATAATATGGTTTTAGAAGGTGGATCTATTCATGTCGATGGAGAAGGAACTTTATTGACTACAGAACAATGCTTATTAAATGAAAATAGAAATCCATCATTATCAAAATTAGAAATAGAAAAAAACCTGAAGGAATATTTTGGTATTAATAAAGTAATTTGGTTAAAGCATGGAACAGATGAAGGAACTGATGGCCATATAGATAATGTAGCATGTTTTACAGAACCAGGTGTAGTTTCTGCAATGGTGTGTAGTGATAAAAATGATTCCTATTACGAAATATTAAATGATAATTTAGAGACGCTTAAGACATCAACAGACTCAAAGGGCAATAGGCTTAAAGTTATTGAAATTGAAATGTCATATCAAAGACTTGTGCCTGGTAGTGATGAGCCTTGTTCTTATATTAATTACTACATAGCCAATGGTGGAGTCATTATGCCTATTTATAATGATACAAAGGCAGATGAGGCCGCGGTAAACCAAATAAAGTCTGCCTTCCCAGGCAGGAAAGTTGTTTGCATTAATGGTCATGATATACATATGGGCGGAGGTAATGTACATTGTATTACCCAACAACAACCGAAAGGTCACTGATGAGAGAAATAAAACTTGCTGCAACTCAAATGGCTTGTTCAACAAATACAGATGAAAATGTCGATAAAGCTATCGAATTAATTATTAAAGCTTCAAAAGAAGGGGCGAATATTATTCTTATCCAAGAATTATTTGGGAATGTCTATTTTTGTAAAGATCAAAAAGATCAGTATTTCAATTTAGCTATGCCATTTGAGGGTCATCCAATTTTGAATACAATGTCAAAAGTAGCAAAAGAGCACAATGTGGTTTTACCTATTAGCTATTTTGAAAAGTCAAATAAGGCTTATTTTAATTCTGTAGCAATTATAAATGCAGATGGATCAATTTTAGGAAATTATCGTAAATCTCACATTCCTGACGGTCCTGGATACCAAGAAAAGTTTTATTTTAATCCTGGTGATACTGGATTTAAAGTTTGGGATACAAGCTTTGCTAAAATTGGCGTAGGAATTTGCTGGGATCAATGGTCCTCTGAGGCAGCAAGAATAATGTCTCTCCAAGGCGCTGAGGTTATTTTTTATCCAACCGCAATTGGTGGTGAACCAGATAACGTTGATGATTACGATAGTTCTGATATGTGGCAACGTGCGATGATTGGTCACTCAGCATGCAATCAAGTTCCAATAGTTGCTTCAAATCGTATTGGCACAGAAGCCGGTGAAACATGCAATAACTTCTTTTACGGTCGATCATTTATTACTGACTATAAAAGTGACATGCTTGCAGAAGGAAGTAGAGATAAAGAAGAAGTACTTTTAGCAACTATAGATCTAGATGAGGCAGAGTCATTCAGAAGAACCTGGGGTATTTTCAGAGATAGAAGACCTGATTTATATGCTCCCTTAATGTCCCTTGATGGCTAATTAAGAGATGAAAGCAAAGATATTTCGACCGTCTAAAACTGCTATGCAATCAGGTAGAGCAAAGGAAAAATCATGGAAGCTAATAATTGATGATGGGTCTCATCAAATTAAAGATCCGCTAATTGGCTGGAATGGTGGTGCAACTACTAAGTCTCAAATTAATTTATTTTTTTCGTCTAAGGAAAAAGCAATAAATTATGCTGAAAGGCATAAATTGGATTATGATGTTCTTGAATCTTCGACTAGAAGAATTATAAGTAAATCATACGCGGACAATTTTAAATAAATGCGCCCTTAGCTCAGGGGATAGAGCAACTGCCTTCTAAGCAGTGGGTCCGAGGTTCGATTCCTCGAGGGCGCGCCAATATAATGAAAAAAATTTTATTTCTATTTTTTATTTTAGTTTCATCAAACACTCTGGCTAATACAGCTTATGATTTATATATGAGTGGAAATAAAACTGAAGGTATAGCTAAATGGCAAGATGAAGCAAAAAATGGAAATTCTGCAGCAAAATATGTAATTGGAATGCTATATAATGACTCTGCTCAATTAGGACTTTGTGAGATTCAAGATTTTTGTGTTTTTAAAAAATTCTCGAATTATAGAAAAGCAAAAAAAATATTTGAAGAACTATATAATGAAGAAAGTGATCCTAGGGCAGCATATGCACTTGCAGAATACTATGATGATCATCCTTTAATAATCACAAATTATAAAAAAGCTGCTCAATTATATTTATTTGCTGCAGAAAGAGGTGTTCCAGAAGCACAATATAATATAGCCAACATGTATGAGAGAGGTGATGGAGTAAAGAAAGACCTTGTTCAATCTGTTAGATGGTATTTACAATGTAATGTCTCTTCTTTGTGCGCAGCTGGCCAAGAAGGTATCGATGATTTAATTGTTCAATTAACTAATGAAGAATTTGCTTATGCAAAGTCATTAGTAGATCAAGAGATAAAGGACGTTGATATAAGGATAACTGTAGGGCGATAGGTTGTATAAATCTTATCCACACTAACAATATATAGTATCAATCATCATTAAAATTTTTAGTTTCATTTCAGTCAATTTTCGTGTTTATACTGCCTTCTATTTAATTAAATTAAAAGAAGGATTAATTAATATGATCATAAGAAAACTTACGATCCTTAGTGCAATTGTTTCTTTGTTTACAGTTTCAGCAGCAACTGCTGGTACTTTAGATACAGTTAAAGGCCAAGGATTTTTTAATTGTGGAGTAAGTCAGGGTGTACCTGGTTTCTCTAACCCGGACTCTGATGGTAACTGGAGTGGTATTGATGTAGACGTATGTCGTGCTGTTTCGGCTGCAATTTTCGGAACTCCAGACAACGTAAAGTACGTTCCATTAACAGCTAAAGAAAGATTTACAGCTCTTCAGTCTGGTGAAATTGATGTGTTATCAAGAAACACAACTTGGACACTGTCAAGAGATGCACAAATTGGTCTTGAGTTCGCTGGTGTAAATTTCTACGATGGACAAGGCTTCATGGTTAGAAGTGATTCAGGAATTACAAGCGCAATGGAATTAGATGGAGCAAGTGTTTGTACAAACCTTGGTACCACTACTGAGTTAAACATGGCTGACTTTTTTAGAGCAAATGGTATGTCTTACGAGCCTGTTGTTTTTGAGAAAGCTGATGAAGTTGTAAACGCATATGACGAAGGTCGTTGTGATACATACACAACTGACAAATCTGGTCTAGCAGCTCAAAGAACTAAGCTTGCTGATCCAGACGCTCATGTTGTTTTACCTGAAACAATTTCTAAAGAGCCTTTAGGACCCGTTGTTAGAGAAGGTGACGGCGACTGGGCTGATATAGTTAGATGGTCTCTAAATGCTATGATTGAAGCTGAAGAGTTCGGTCTTGATAAAGGAAGTGCTTCATCTACATGTGCAACAACTGGAAATCCAGTTGTAGCTAGACTATGTGGAAAAGAAGGTGGAAACGGCGCAGCGTTAAATCTTGGTGATAGCTGGTCATACGATATTATCTCACAAGTAGGAAACTATGGTGATATCTATGAAGCTAACGTTGGTGCTAACACACCTGTTGGACTAGCAAGAGCTGGTTCTCCAAACGCTTCTTATAAGAATGGTGGAGTTTTATACGCACCTCCTGCAAGATAATCTGCAGATCTTATAATAAAATTCAAGGGAGTCAGTTAGATCTGACTCCCTTTTTTTATACAAAATTCATACTTTCTATTGTATAGGTTAGGATATGCAGGATAAGAATTTAGGTTTGAGTAGTATTTTATTCAATAGAAGTGTTCAGGGCATTTTTTATCAAATAGTTACCCTAGTTCTTGTCATATTAGCAGTCCTCTACATCGTTGATAATACAGCAAGTAATATGATTGCTCGTGGTCTCGCGAGTGGATTCCATTTCTTAGGTGTTGAATCTGGATTTGATATAGGCATGACACTTATAGATTATTCGCCTACATCGACATATTTTGACTCATTTATAGTTGGATTACTGAATACATTATTAGTTGCTGGTTTAGGAATTTCAATCGCAACAATTGTTGGATTTACAGTTGGAATAGCACGCTTATCTTCAAATTGGTTGATTGCAAAATTAGCTGAATCTTACATAGAAATTCTAAGAAATATACCTCTGCTTCTTCAAATTTTCTTTTGGTACTTTGCTGTACTTAGAGCACTACCGAAACCAAAGCAAAGTTTAGAATTAGCAGATTCATTTTTTCTAAATAATAGAGGTTTGTTTATTCCAGATCCTGTTTTTGGTGAAGGTGGAACACTAATTTTATATAGTTTTATTGCTGCGATATTAATCAGCATTGGTATTGCTATATGGTCTAAACAGAGACAAAACAAGACAGGAAAAACATTTCCAGTGTTCTATTCTTCAATTGGATTACTTATATCATTTATTTTTTTAAGCATGCTGGCAACAGGATTTCCAGTTACATTTGATTATCCAGAACTTAAAGGCTTTAATTTTAAAGGTGGTATTAAGTTGATACCTGAATTAGTGGCTCTTACTTTTGCCTTATCTATGTATACGGCTTCATTCATAGCTGAAGTTGTCAGAGCTGGTATCCAGGCTGTATCATTAGGACAAACGGAAGCTGCCCGCTCACTTGGATTAAATCCCAATCAAATTTTAAGGTTGGTAATTATACCCCAAGCCCTTCGCGTTATTGTTCCCCCTCTAACAAATCAATACTTAAATTTAACTAAAAACTCATCTCTAGCTGCTGCTATTGCATACCCTGATTTAGTTTTAGTTTTTGCAGGAACAGCGTTAATGCAAACTGGCCAGGCTATTGAAATAATTGGCATGGTAATGGGTGTATATTTATTTTTAAGCTTAATGACCTCAATAATTATGAACCTCTTTAACCGATTTATGAGAGTCGCAGAAAGATAGACATGAATACTGAAATAAAAGATAATATTGAAGTCACAAAACCTCCAATCGCAAGTATTGGAGTAATTGGATGGTTGCGTAAAAATTTATTCTCTTCATGGTCAAATATATTATTAACCTTGATAGGTATTTATATTCTCTATTCTATTATACCTTCATTCATTTCATGGGCTTTTATTGATGCAAGCTTTGTAGGCTCAACAAAACAAGAGTGTTCTAAAGAAGGCGCTTGTTGGATATTCATTAAAGAAAACTTAAAACTTATTTTTTATGGATTATACCCATCAGAAGAATTATGGAGAATTAATTCAATGTATTTTATTCTCTTGGTCTGTGGCATTTACATTTTGGTACCAAATTTAAAATATAAAGGTTGGGTTGGATCTTTTTTACTTATTTTATTTCCAATTTTGTCTGTTGTAATGTTTTCAGGCGGTTTTGGGTTAGAGACTGTTGAGACTAGATTATGGGGAGGTTTATTTCTAACTTTGGTAATTGCTGGAGTTGGTATTGTTTTATCTCTTCCAATTGGTGTCATGCTTGCTCTTGGAAGAAGGTCCAAACTACCAGTCGTTTCATTACTATCAACAATCTTTATTGAAATTTGGAGAGGAGTTCCTTTAATAACAGTCTTATTCATGGCATCTAATATGTTTCCACTATTTATGCCTGAAGGTGTTAACTTTGATAAATTAATAAGAGCCTTGATAGGCGTTATGTTCTTTTCAGCTGCCTATCTTGCTGAAGTTGTAAGAGGGGGTTTACAGGCTATGCCAAAAGGGCAGTATGAAGCTGCTCAAGCAATGGGTTTAAGTTATTGGAGGATGATGGCATTAGTAATACTTCCGCAATCATTGAAAATGGTTATACCTGCAATTATTGGAAGTTTCATAGCTATATTTAAAGATACAACTCTGGTTTTAGTGATAGGATTATTCGATTTTCTTGGTATCATTCAATTTGTTGGTACCAATCCAGACTGGCTTGGGTTTTCACATGAAGGATATGTGTTTGCCGCAGCCATATTCTGGGTATTTTGTTTTGGAATGAGTAGATATAGTCAGAATTTAGAAAAAAAATTAGATACAGGAAGGTAGATAATGACAACTGAATTAATGATAGAAATGAATAATGTTCATAAGTGGTTTGGAGATTTACATGTGCTTAACGACGTAAACCTTAAAGTGAATAAAAGTGAAAAAATTGTTATTTGTGGTCCATCAGGTTCAGGAAAATCAACACTTATTAGATGTATTAATCGCCTTGAGGAGCATCAAAGGGGTGAAATTATAGTAGAAGGAACCGAACTAACTAATGATAGTAGAAGCATAGAACGTATAAGAGGTGAAGTCGGAATGGTGTTCCAGCAATTTAACTTATTTCCACATTTATCTATTCTAGACAATGTTACTCTTGCTCCCATTTGGGTAAGAAAAACTCCAAAGACTCAGGCTATTGATAAAGCAATGGAATATTTAAAAAGAGTTCAAATTGACGACCAGGCTTTTAAGTATCCAAGTCAATTATCTGGAGGTCAGCAACAAAGAGCAGCTATCGCTCGAGCTTTATGTATGGAACCAAGAATAATGTTGTTTGATGAACCTACCTCTGCTTTGGACCCTGAAATGATTAAAGAAGTACTAGATGTGATGGTTGGATTAGCTGAAGGCGGAATGACAATGATTGTTGTAACTCATGAAATGGGATTTGCAAAAGAAGTTGCAGACAAAATTATTTTTATGGATGAAGGACAAATTGTCGAAGCAAAAAGTCCTGATGATTTCTTTAAT
>JAQWTH010000015.1 GCA_029242795.1 Candidatus Pelagibacterales bacterium
ATAAAATTAAAGTTTTTACTCAGCCTAATAGTGATACCATTTAATCCTCCATCCCTAATTAGGATATTGGAACCAAGGCCGATAATATTGATTTTAGTATTACTATTTATTAATTTTAAAACCTTTATCAAATCTTTAGATGACTGTGGAACAAATAAGGCTTCTGCAACCCCACCTACACCAAACCAAGTTTGTTGCGAAATATTTTTATTAAAGAAGATATTTTTATTTAAAAATTCTCTATCTAATTCATTTTCTAGATGGTGTTGTAATTTAGTTTTCATTTAGATCATCTAATATTTTATATGGCCAATCAGTAATATCTCCAGCGCCCAGAAAAATGTAGATCTCATTCTTTTTACTTTTTTTCATTTCCTCTTTGATATCGTCTAGACTATTTAGATAACAACTGACTGTATTTGAGCCCTTACCAATTAATTTAATTATTTTATTAAGATTAAAATTTACAGGTTTACGTTCATTTGCTGAGTAAACATTTGATATAAACACTTTATCAGAACTAACAAAAGACCTTGAAAATTCTTTTAATAATGGGATTAGTCTAGAATACCTATGTGGTTGAAAAACAGCAGTAATTTTTGATTTTGGATAAGCATTCTTCAGACCAAGCAATAAGTTTTCGATTTCAGTAGGATGATGAGCATAATCATCAATTAATGTTATTGAATTATACTTTCCAACATAATTTAGCCTTCTGTTTACACCTTTAAAGTTTCTTAAAGATTTTTTTGCTTTAGTTATTGAAAGATCTAGTTCTGTAGAAATAGCAATTGCAGCTAGCGCGTTTAAAACATTATATTTACCTAGCATAGGTATATTAAAATTTTTAATACAGTAATTCTTTTTCTTAATATTTATATCAATATCAAAATATGTTTTTTCTTTCTTATATCTAATATTAAAAGCTCTAATATTACTCTTTTTGTCAGTACCGTAGGTTATAATATTAGTATTTTTTATTGATTTAACTAACAGCTTAATGGAAGGGTCATCTAAGCATACAACTGCAAATCCATAAAATGGTATATTTGAGATAAACCTCTTAAAACTTTTTTTAAGTTCATTGTAGTTTCCGTAATACTCTAAATGCTCTTTGTCAATATTTGTCACTACTGAAATATATGGATCCAATTTTAAAAATGTTCCATCAGACTCGTCTGCTTCAACAATTATCCATTCTCCCTTTCCTAATCGAGTATTTGTTCCAAATTCATTGATTATTCCTCCATTAATTACTGTGGGAGAAAGCCCATAATCAGAGATTAGTGATGCAATAAGAGTTGTAGTAGTTGTTTTTCCATGAGAGCCAGAAATTGCGATTGTTTTTTTTAATTTGATTAGTTGTGATAAAATAGATGATCGAGATAATGTTGGAATTTTTAACTTTAATGCCTCTTTCATTTCTGGATTTTTATTATCAATTGCTGAAGAATGAATAATAATATCAGTATTAATAATATTTTTTTTATTATGCCCTATAAAAACTCTTATTCTTTTTTTATTAAGTCGGAAGACATTTTTACTTTTAGAAATATCACTACCTTGAACTTTATAACCCATACCATGTAGAATCTCAGCAATTCCACTCATTCCAATTCCACCAATACCGATAATGTGAATTTTATTTTTTTTATTTATATTCATAAAGTTTTGATAATATTTGCTCTGAGCTATTGGTAGTTTTAATTCTTGATAATTTTGATCTGATATAGCCAGAATTTTTCTCGAAATATAGCAATCTATATGCTTCTAATGATAAATTTACAGAATTTAAATTTTCATTTCTTATAACTTTAGAACATTTAATTTCTGATAGTTTTTTTGCATTAAAATATTGATGATCATCTACAGCATATGGAAACGGTATTAGAATTGATGGTTTTTTTGCATTTATGATCTCATTTGTAGTTGATGAACCAGATCTAGAGATAATAATGTCAGACATATGTATAAGTGTTGTCATATCATCAAAATAATCACTCACTTCACAACTTAATTTATTAGCAATATAAAAATTTTTTATTTTTTTAAGATCTTCTAACCTGCCTTGATGACTAACATGTATCTTCTTACTCACTTTATCTTGAAGTCGCACAATTGCTTTTGGAACTATCTCAGAGAGAGATTTTGATCCTTGACTACCTCCAATTACACAAATTTTTATTTTATCAATATTTTTACTTATAATTCTTTTATCATTTTTAAGATCACGAATTGGCATACCAACATTAATAACCTTTGCTCTAAATTTATTGTCAATTTTTAATGTTTGTTCAAAGGTAGTAAAAATGATTTTTGCTTTACTGACTAAATTACGGTTTGCTTTTCCCATGACGGCGTTAGCTTCATGAATTGCAATCTTATAATTTAATAATTTTGCCGCGTATAATGGTGCTAAAGTCATGTAGCCACCAAAACCAACAACAAAATCAGCTTTTGAATTTAGAAATATAAATAATGACTTTATATAAAATAATGGAATATTGAAAATCTGAGAAACTCTATTATTTGCTGTGAATAGATTTTTTAATATTTTTTTATCCTCTTCTGGAATCGTATCAAAAAAGACTCTTCCTCTTTCATCTGTAATAATCTTGCATTGAATTTTTTTTTTTTTAAAAAATCTATAAGTCGTTAGCATTGGCAAACAGTGGCCTCCTGTGCCTCCGCCAACTAAATATATTTTTCTCATACTTAATTATTATTTCTAAATGTGTCTTTTTTTTGAAAGTAGCATAATTAGACCGAAAGTAATAGATATACCTATTATTGATGAACCTCCATAGCTTATGAATGGCAATGTCATTCCAGTTGACGGCGTGAGGCTAATATTAACAGAAATATGTATTAGTGCCTGTAATGAAAAATATATGATTAGAGAAAAAAGACTTATTTGAAGAAAATGATTTTTCTCATCGTATAATCGAATAAATACTCGATATGCAATGAATAAAAAAATAAATAAAATAAATATACAACCGATTATGCCAAATTCTTCAGCAATAACGGCATATATATAGTCAGTGTAAGCCTCAGGAAGATCTATCTTTAAAGTTCCATTGCCAGGGCCTACACCAAATAGTCCTCCAATATTTATTGCTTCTTTTGCTAATTCTGGCTGATAATTATTAATGCCATCAGGCCATAAAAAACTATCAATCCTATTTTTTACGTTAAAATTAAAAAAATATATAAATATTGAAAAGAAAAAACCAGAAAATAATATTAAGCAAATGATCCAAAAACTAAATCCACTTATAAATATTGAAGAAATAAAAATAGACGTAATTAAAAAAAATTGACTTATATCTGGTTGAATTACCAAGATTACTCCTATTGCTAAAAAAGAGAGAATACTTATACCGTATTTATATTGATTAGACTGTCCAGTTTTAGACTCTAAGAAAAAAGCAAGTGCTAAACAAAAAAAAGGTTTTATGAATTCAATTGGCATAATTGTAAAATAATTAAAATTTATCCATCTTTTTGATCCATTCCATTCCTGACCAATAAGTAAAGTTGAAAACAACAATAAGAAAGTAATTATAAATAGTGGAAGAATCATTTTCTTTAAATGATTTATTCTAAGCATGGATATTCCAATGCTTATTAAAAGACCGATTATTAGATATATATGCTGTGTTGAGAAAATTGATAGTATACTTATATTATTTATATAAATAGACGTTGGATTTATTGTTAAGCTTATCAAAAAGCCCGAAATAATTAGAATAAATAAAGATAGTAAAAGCCATTTATCTATTTGTTTCCACCACTCACTTAAAATACTACTCTCATGAAGAGTGTCATTATTCATTAAACAAACTTTCTAGTAATTAATTTTTTAAACTTCTTTCCTCTTTCTTCAAAGTTTTTGTATTGATCAAATGAAGCAGCGCCAGGACAAAATAAGATAGTTGAGTGTTTTTTTAAATCTATATCTTTGTAACACTTTGTAATGATTTCATTTAAATTTGAAGAGGCAAATATTTTATTTGTTTTAGAAAAAAAATTTATAAATAAATTTTTATCAACACCTGTTATGTAAACTTTCTTAAGTTTATTGACATAAGGTAAAAGCATATTTAAATTTTTGTCTTTCAAGACTCCGCCACAAATAAGATAAATATTTTTATAATTCTTTATCGCTCTTACCATAGATTCGATATTGGTTGCCTTCGAATCGTTAATGATAATAGTTTTGCTATTTTCAAAAATGAGCTCTTGACGATGATTTAATCCAATATAACTATTAAGCGCTCTTTTAATTGATAGATTTTTTAATTGAAGAGAAGATAATACTTGATAGGTAAGTTGAATATTTTCTTCATTATGCTCACCATTCAAGTGTGGATTACTGTGCTTTATCTTCCTTAATTTTGATGTGATTATCAATTTCTTTTTTGACGAGTAAAATTGACTCTTTCTTTTTTCAAAATTAAGAGAAATTGTATTACTTTTTTTGTTTTTCAGCAGCTTTGATGCTTTTGATTTAATTAAATCATGGTTACAATTTAATATTGCCGTATCATCATTTGTTAAATTTTTAAAAATTTTTGATTTTTGATTAAAGTAATTTCTCATATTTTTATGTCTACTTAAATGATCTGAAGATAAATTTGAAATCACTGCAATATTTGGGGAAAAGATTTTTGAAGTTTCTAATTGATATGATGATACTTCAATTATAAGAATTCCATTTCTTATTAGCTTTGAACTAAATATTGAATTTCCAATATTACCGATTAAAGAAGTTTTTATTCCATTGGATTTTAATAAATGATTAATTAAAGTTACAATTGTTGACTTACCGTTCGTACCCGTAACAGCAATTATCTTAATATTATTTTTATTAATTTTATCATTTTTTGATATCGCAACTTGAAATAAATCAAGTTCACTAATAATTATCTTGTTATTTTTTTTAGCAATATTAATTAGTTTGTGTTGTGATTTTCCAATAATACCTATTCCTGGACTTGGCACTACATAGTCAATGGTGTTCCATGTTTTACTTGTATTAAAAAATTTTTTGAATTTTTTTTGAGTAATCTGTTTTCTTACCTTTGGATCATCATCCCAATAAATTATATTTGCTTTACTTTTCGATAATGACCTTGAAATCGACAAACCAGTTTTGCCCATACCCAAAATAAGAAATGTTTTATTGGAGAAATAATTTGATGTTATCATCCTTTTATTTATCTAATTTTAAGTGTCGCCAAGCCGATTAGAGCTAAAATAAGAGCTATAATCCAAAACCTAATTACAATTTGAGATTCTGGCCAGCCCTTGTGCTCAAAGTGATGATGAAGAGGAGCCATTTTAAAGATTCTCTTTCCAGTCAATTTGAAAGATCCAACTTGCAATATAACTGATAATGCTTCGGCTACAAAAATACCACCTACAATCGCTAAAACTAATTCTTGTTTAATAATTACACTGATTGCACCGAGTGTTCCACCCAATGCAAGTGATCCGGTGTCTCCCATAAAAACCATAGCAGGTGGAGCATTGTACCAAAGGAAGCCAAGAGAGGCTCCAATCATTGCTCCACAAAGTATTGCTAACTCACCTGCACCAGGAACGTAATTGATGTGCAGATAATCAGAAAAAATAATATTCCCTGCAAGGTAACAAATGATTGCAAAGGTTGCGGCTACAATCATCACTGGAACAATTGCAAGACCGTCAAGACCATCAGTTAAATTTACTGCATTTGCAGAGCCAACAATAACTATAATTATAAATGGAATAGAAAAATATCCTAAATTTATAAAAACATCTTTGAGCAATGGAAGAGTCAAAAGATTGAGATCTTCAATATTTAGCAACATACTTGTCCAATAAATAAAAATACCTACTGATAAAGCTTGAAGTAAAATCCTTATCCATCCAGAAATTCCATTACTAGAATTCTTTGCAACCTTACTGTAGTCATCAATGAAACCTATAAATCCAAAAGATAGCATTATGAAAAGTATTGGAAGCATTACATCTGTATTAAAATCACTCCACATTAGAACAGAAATAGTAATTGATAGTAAAATTATAATTCCACCCATCGTAGGAGTTCCCTTTTTAGCGATTAGGTGAGATTGTGGACCGTCCTCTCTAATTGGCTGTCCATCCTCTTGAAAAGAAGAAATATAATTGATCAATGCTGGTCCAAAAAATAAAATTAAAGCAAATGAAGTAAATAATGCAAGGCCAGCTCTAACTGTTAAATAATTTACTAAGTTTAAGAGTGATATATTTATATCAATATAATTTATTAATTCTAATATCATTTAACTTATATTTTTTTGATATGGTTTATAAATTTACTTAATCCGACAGCATTAGAACCTTTTACATAGATAATAGAGTTATTACATATTTCATAGTTAAATTTATCAATTAGTTCATTTACATCATGAAAAAGATTATTTTTTTTATTTAAGCTCAATTCCCTAATTAAGTTGAATTGTTTTCCAACATAATAACAATGTTTAGAATTAAATGATGTTATAAGTCTAAATAAAGAGTTGTGATAATAGTGACTTTTCTTTCCTAGTTCAAACATTTCTCCAATAATATATATTTTACTATTATTATTTTGATTATTAAAAGATTTGAGGGTGGCAAAATATGACTCAGGGCTTGCATTGTATGAGTGATCAAAAATTTTAAAATTTTGATTCCCTTTTTTAATTTTTAATAAATTTCCTCTACCACTTCTATGCTCTAATTTACCATAGCCCTTAATAAAACTTGTTTTTAAATTCAATGCTTGCAAACTACTTATAATCGCTAATGAATTTGAGATTAAGTGTTCGTGAGTGTTGGGTAGTGTGTAATTTACTATTTTATCATTTTGAAGGCTTACACTTAAAAACAATTTATTTTTTTTTCTTATTACTTTTTTTAATTGAACATTAGAGTCTTTTGATTTTCCAAAGGAAATTATTGGCTTGAAATAGTTTTTTTTAGACTCTCTTTTCATTAAAGAAAAATATTTATCATCACGATTTAAAATTATCGACTTTAATCCGCGTGATGAATTCAGGATTTCTGATTTTGCTAATGCAATATCCTGGATTGATTTAAAATTACCCCCATGAACAAAGGCAATATTTAATATACATGAAATATCTGGTTGGAGTATTTTAGTTAATTTAGAAAGTTCATTTTTATGATTCATTCCTAACTCAAATATTCCAATATCATCTTTTTTTGACATATTTAGAATCTCTAAGGGGAGTCCAATATTATTATTATATGATTTTCTGGAACCAAAAATTTTGTATTTTTTTGCAATAATTTTGGATAATGCGTCTTTTGTTCCTGTCTTACCTACACTTCCTGTAATTGCAATTATTGTTCCTTTAAGTTCATTTCTATAATATTTTGCCAAATTTATCATCGCTCTATGGAC